>JAHRWC010000009.1 GCA_019090365.1 Flavobacteriaceae bacterium | reverse complement strand
GTTTTGATTTTTGATCTAACCAAGATGAATAGTTTCCTTTCCAAGGAATTCCTTCCCCTCTATCTAATTCTAATATCCAACCTGCAACATTATCAAGGAAATATCTATCGTGAGTTACAGCAATTACAGTTCCTTTATATTGAGATAAATGGTGCTCTAACCAATGTACAGATTCAGCATCTAAATGGTTGGTAGGCTCATCTAATAATAATACATCTGGTTCTTGCAATAACAGACGACACAAAGCAACTCGTCTACGTTCACCACCAGATAAAACATTGATTGGAGTATCAGGCTCTGGAGTACGTAATGCATCCATTGCTATTTCTAACTTAGTATCTAACTCCCAAGCATTTGTTGCATCAATTTTATCTTGAAGAGTAGCTTGTTTGTCCATAAGTTCCTGCATTTTATCAGGATTTTCATAAACTTCTGGTAAGCCAAACATGTCATTTATTTTGTTGTATTCATCTAGAATATCAACTACATCTTGAACCCCTTCTTTTACAATTTCAATAACTGTTTTAGATTCGTCTAACTGTGGTTCTTGCTCTAAATAACCCACTGAATAACCTGGCGAGAAAACTACATCTCCTCTATAATTAGTATCCTGACCAGCAATTATTTTTAATAAAGTAGATTTACCACTACCATTAAGTCCTAAAATTCCAATTTTAGCACCATAGAAAAAACTTAAATATATATTTTTAAGTACTGGAGTTTGAGCATTCTGATATGCTTTAGTTACACCAGACATTGAGAAAATTACTTTTTTATCGTCAGACATTTATTCTAATTATTTATTGTTTTATTAATTTATTCGAGCGTAAAGAGTTTCAAATTCTTTGGCTAATGTAATATATTCTTCTCCCCAACCATTTGATATTGAAATTTCTTGAAAATCTCCAGTGGGTAAAAAATAGGTGTCATAAGTAGATATTGAAGAAAAATCACCTTTAGATATAGCGATAATATCTTTATTAATTTCAGATTTAAAAACCTCAACACTTTCTATACTTGACCAAGTAATATTGGTTGTACTTGTTATTTTTGAATTAATCTTTTCTAATATTCTTATAAAAGCAGATGCATCTTCATTTAATCCTGTATTAATTTTTGTTTCCTGACTTTTAGGTTTACCAATTATTTTTTTTAATACGCCAAGAAATATTTCAAACAGTGATACTAAAGACGATGCTCCCATTAATTACACTCTACCTTTTAAAGCATTAAAAACCCAGGCAATTGCAAAAAAACCAATACCTACAGTAGCAAAACCCCATCCAGCAACATCTTTATACCTTACAGCGCCTAATCCTATTAATATTAATCCCATTAATAACATAATATACGTTGCCCATGCTAACACTGTATTTTTATTCATTCCCATATTCTTCAGTTTAATACAATCTTCCCTAATTAAGTTGGGGAAAACCTATTTGCGAATCAACAAATATCGCCTTTTTATACAAAAAAAGCACCCAATTGGGTGCTTAATTATTAGGCTGGAAGAAATCCCATTTTACCTTGTTGGTAATCCCGCATGGCTTCCATAATCTCGCTTTGGGTATTCATAACATAAGGCCCCCAGCTTTTAACTGTTTCATTAAATGGAGTTCCAGATAAAAACAATAATTGACTTTTAGCATTTCCTTTTAATGAAAAACCATCGCCATTTTGTGAGAATTTAATCATTTGATTTTCATCTTTTTCAAGTTGAATAGTATCGTTAACATTCACATTTCCATTTAATAAATACAACATCGATTGATGTTCTTTTGGAATTTGATAATCAAATGTTCCTCCTTCTTCGATATGAATCATAAAAGCATTTACTGGAGTTTGTGTTTGAATCCTTCCATTGATCCCATTTAGTTCTCCTGCAATAATTTGAGTTTTCACTTTATTATTTTCGGAAGTAACAACTTTAAAATCTTCATTTTGGACATGCTGATAATTAGCAGGCATCATTTTCTTTTCCGAAGGTAAATTCAGCCATAATTGGATTCCTTCCAAAGTACCTCCTTTTTGCACAAACTCTTTTGTAGGTCCTTCTGCATGGATAATTCCTCTTCCTGCAGTAGTCCACTGAACATCACCTGCTTTTACAAGACTTTTATTATTTAATGAATCTCTATGTAATTGCTCTCCTTGTATTAAAAAAGTGATCGGTTCAAATCCTCGATGCGGATGTGGCCCCAAATCAAATGGATTATTATCTGCATTAATTTCATAAGGACCATAATGATGTAATAAAATAAATGGATCTATATTTTCTACTTCCTGTGTAGGCAAAGGCTGTCTAAGCCTTATTGGTCCCATATTAACAAAATCACTTCTTCCTATATGTTTTATATTATTTAGTTTCATATTTATATGTTTTTAGTTTCCATGGAAACTATTTTTGTAATTTTTTTTACCTTATTTTATCGAGAAGATCACTTAATTGTAGTGCTTCTTCATCAGATAAATTTTCGAGTAAATCATCTTTAAATGATTCATCAATTTCTTTTAATAATTCTAATCCTTTCTTTGTTATTTCAATGTGAACAACTCTTCTGTCTTCAGGACAAGAGATTCTACTAATATATTCTTTAGCAGAAAGTTTATCCATTAATCGTGTTGCGTTGGGAGCTCTTTCAATCATACGATCTTTAATGGTCTGAACACTAATTGCTTCTCCTGCACCTCTTAAAATTCTAAGAATATTATACTGTTGAGGTGATATTCCAAAAGGCTTAAAAAATTCATTCTGAATACTACTTATCCAGTTTGCTGTATAAATAATATTTAATAAGGCTTTCACTTTATTTGTTGGAAAAGTTGTTTTTATATCTTTTGAAATATCTCCCATCATCAATAATTATATTGCTTTTTCAAATTTAGCAATTTCATTGTTTAAAGCTTCATTTAATTCTGAATCTAATATTCCTTCTTCTGAAAAGTTTTTTCCGAAGAAAGGCAAAGAAAAGTCAGCCACAATATTTCCTCCCATATAAGGAAATCTTCCTTTAGCAATTTCTAAAGCTGTAGCTCCTCCTCTACCCCCTGGAGAGGTTGCCATTAACATCATTGGTTTATCATTCCATAGTTTTCCGTCAATTCTTGACATCCAGTCAAAAATATTTTTAAATACGGTTGCATAGGCTCCATTGTGTTCAGCTAAAGACAAAACAATTCCATCTGAAGCAATGATTTCATTTAAAAACTTTTGAGCATTATCTGGTATTCCATGAGCAATTTCATAATCAATACCATACAATGGTAATTCAAAATCATTTAAATCTAATACAGATACTTCAGCATTATTTACTTTGTTTGCAGTATAAGCTGCTAATTTTTTATTGATAGATTCTTTACTGTTACTTCCAGCAAAAGCTATTACTTTTTTCATGTGTCTTTCTTATTTTTATTTATACTGTCATATACTGTTCGCAATTTATCATTTTATAAAACGATAAACTTTTTAGTATGCTCGTTTTATTAATTTATTTTTTTATTAAATATATACGATGTTATTAAAAACACCATTGCCAAAATAGCTCCCATTTGTTCTCCATCACTTATCATTACATGTGCGAAAAAGGCTAAAATAAAAGCGAAAAATAATCCCGCATAAGCCCATTCCTTTATGATTTTAAAGTTTGGGTTCCATATTGCAAAAATGGCTAATAATTTTGCAACTGCATAAGGGTAAATAATATAGGTTGGATATCCAAAACCTGTAAACATACCTTTTACTTCTTCGTGATTAAAAAAATACATTCCTGCCGAAAACAACATTAACAGAGTTAATAAAGCTGTAGATACGTAATAAATAATTTTATTTCTTTTCATGATTTATATTTTTAATTAGAGTACAAATGTAAAACAAATATATTTATATTCCAAGGAATATATTTCCATGGTGCTTATATTTCATATATTATTATTTTCTTTTTATAATTTGAAAGTTTTGTATTTTAGCCGAAAGCAATAAATACAATGGATTTAGACTTCAATATCAACGAAGATTATAATAAATTATTAGTTTCAGATTTACGAAAAAAACTTACAAAAGTTAAACTTGGAGGAGGTCAACATCGTATAGATAAGCATCATAGCAAAGGAAAAATGACTGCTAGAGAGCGAATTGATTATTTATTAGACCATAAAAAATCATCGATTGAAATTGGTGCTTTTGCGGGAGATGGAATGTATGAAGAGCACGGTGGTTGTCCTAGTGCTGGTGTTGTAGTTAAGATAGGATATGTGAGTGGCAAGCAATGTATCGTTGTTGCTAACGATGCAACAGTAAAGGCAGGTGCTTGGTTTCCAATTACAGGAAAAAAGAACCTTAGAGCTCAAGAAATTTCTATTGAAAATAGATTACCTATCATTTATTTGGTGGATAGTGCAGGTGTTTATCTTCCAATGCAAGATGAAATTTTTCCGGATAAAGAACACTTCGGAAGAATTTTTAGAAACAACGCAGTAATGAGTAGTATGGGAATTATTCAAATCTCAGCAGTGATGGGTAGCTGTGTTGCTGGAGGTGCCTACTTACCTATTATGAGTGATGAAGCATTAATTGTAGACAAAACAGGAAGTATTTTTCTTGCGGGAAGCTATTTAGTGAAAGCTGCCATTGGTGAAAGTATCGATAATGAAACTTTAGGTGGTGCTACTACCCATTGTGAAATTAGTGGTGTGACTGATTATAAAGCAAAAGACGATAAGGATGCATTAGATAAAATTAAGAACATTGTTTCAAAAATTGGTGACTTTGACAAAGCTGGATATAATAGAGAGAAACCTACTAAACCAACTTTAGAACCCAAAGATATTTATGGTTTACTTCCTAAATCTAGAGCTGAACAATATGACATGCGTGAAATTATAAAACGTGTTGTTGATGGAAGTGAATTTGAAGAATACAAAGAAGGATATGGTCAGTCTTTATTAACGGGTTATGCTCGAATTGATGGTTGGGCAGTTGGAATTGTTGCGAATCAAAGAAAATTAGTGAAAACTAAAAAAGGTGAAATGCAATTTGGAGGTGTTATTTACAGTGACAGCGCCGATAAAGCGACTCGATTTATAGCAAATTGTAATCAGAAAAAAATTCCTTTAGTATTTCTACAAGATGTTACAGGATTTATGGTGGGAAGTAAAAGTGAACATGGTGGGATTATAAAAGATGGTGCTAAAATGGTGAATGCTGTTAGTAATAGTGTGGTTCCAAAGTTTACGATTATTATCGGTAATTCTTACGGTGCTGGAAATTATGCCATGTGTGGTAAAGCGTATGATCCCAGATTAATTGTAGCTTGGCCAAGTGCTGAACTTGCAGTGATGAGTGGTAATAGTGCTGCAAAAGTATTGCTTCAAATTGAAGCTGCTTCTTTAAAAAAACAAGGGAAAGAAATAACTCCTGAAGAAGAAAAAGAATTATACGACAAAATCAAAGCTCGTTATGATAATCAAGTGTCTCCTTATTATGCAGCCTCAAGAATATGGACAGACGCCATTATAGATCCAATAGATACACGTAAATGGATTTCTATGGGAATTGAAGCTGCTAACCATGCTCCTATTGAAAAACCATTTAATTTAGGAGTGATACAAGTGTAGTTTTTAAATAAAATTTAAATTAATAATACATTATTGCAACTTCAAAACATAAAAATTACACATATCTCTTGCTTCTCATTTTAGCAGGAGAGGCTGTTTTTATTTTACCTTTTGTATTAACACGTGTGTTTCGTCCAACTGTTTTAGAAGTTTTTAACCTTAGTAATTTAGAATTGGGCACAGCGCAATCTATATATGGAATTGTAGCTGTATTTGCATATTTATTTGGTGGTCCGTTAGCAGATCGATATCAACCTAGAAAACTTATTGCTTTAGCATTATGGGCAACTGCTCTTGGTGGAATTGTGTATGGTACCTTCCCATCTTTATTTATATTAAAAATACTTTACGGCTATTGGGGTTTTACTACTATTTTTCTTTTATGGGCAGCAATGATCAAGGCTACTCGAATTTGGGGAGGAGAAACATCACAGGGAAAAGCGTTTGGGTTTCTTGATGGAGGAAGAGGATTAGTAGGCGCTCTTTTTGGCTTATTAGGTGTTTTTATTTTTTCTTTATTTATAACTGAAGCAATAGAATCAGCAACATTTACAGAGCGGCAAAATGCTTTCAAATATGTTATTTGGATCACCTCAACCATAGTTGCGTTGATAGGGGTTTTGGCCTGGTTCTACTTAAAGACTAACGCAGATGACAAACAAACTATCCTTGAAAAAATAACGCTTCAGGATATTAAAAAAGTGCTTAACATACCCTCTGTATGGCTTTTAATGATCATCATTTTATGTGCTTATGTTGGATACAAAACCACAGGTGTATTTTCTCAATATGCTAAAGAAATTATGTTGTATGACGATGTATCTTCTGCGAAAGTAGGAACTTTTTTATTGTTTATTCGACCTATAGTAGGTGTTGGTATTGGATTTTTAGCAGACAAGACTAGGGTTACATTTTGGCTAGTAATTAGTTTTATACTTAGTAGCTTTGGCGCTTTATTATTTGCAACTGGAAGTGTTAATCCAAATACAGCTTCTTTATTTTTCCTTTCAATTCTCATTACTGCTACAGGTATTTATGCAGCTAGAGCTTTATATTTTGCCGCTATGAAAGAAGGTAAAATACCTCTTACACTTACTGGAACTGCTGTTGGTTTAATATCATTAATAGGTTATACGCCAGATATTTTTACAGGATTAAGTATAGGGTATTTATTAGATAATTCTCCTGGTAAACTTGGGCATCAACATGTGTTTTTAATGCTTTCAATTTTTTCATTTATTGGATTAATAGCTTCATTTATTTTCTTTAAAATTTCAAAAAATAAAAGGTAATTTTTATATCTCGCTAAAAATGAGTACCTTAATGTTCTAACTTTTAAGGATTTATATTATGGGGCGTATAAAATCATTAAACAAATGGGCAAATGCTCATTCTAGTTATCCAATAGATATTCTTCGAATTGCATTAGGTGCCTTTTTATTTATAAAAGGAATTGACTTTATGGGAAACACTCAAATGTTAATGGATCTTATAAAACCTATTCAAAATATGTTTGGTGGAATGTTAGTGGTACACTATGTTGCTCCTGCACATTTTATAGGAGGTTTATTAATCGCATTTGGACTATTAACTCGTTGGGCAATAGTTGCTCAATTACCCATTATTATTGGCGCTGTAATTATCAATTTTTCTGGAGATATGGATACTACTAATCTTATTATTTCTATAATTGTATTAGTGTTATGTTTGTTCTTTTTAGTTTATGGATCAGGACGTAATTCTATAGATAAGTATTTGAAAATGCAGCAATAGTTATCTTACTTTAGGATTAATTATTTTGATGTTTTTTTGTCTACCCTTAATGTAGTGGAAACCATTTATTCCATAAAAACCATCTTCTTCTAACATAATTCTTATATCTTTTTTCCATTCATTAATTGTAACAGTTGTATTTAACTCAATAGCATATACCGTATTGAAATAAAGTGAATAATCGCCAGTTCCAGCAACTCCACCTTGAGAATCCCACATCCCTATTGTAGGTCCTGCACTATGTCCATAAACACCTAATGGATGTGTATAAATAGAAGGTCTTAATCCTTCATTTTTAGCTTCTTCTAATGATTTTAATAAGATTTGATTTCCTGTTTTACCTTTTTCAAAATTTGAAGTAAATATATCCTGAACTCTATTTCCTTTTTTGAAAGCATTATTAAGATATGAAGGTATACTGTTTTCATCTGTTTTTAAAACATAAGCATGTTGCTGACAATCTGTATTTAGGCCTAGGTAAGTAATTCCAAAGTCACAATGCACTAAATCCCCAGGAATGATTAGTTTTTCCTTCTCCCCTTTTGAAAATGAATAAATATGACTTCTCAATTCTTCATTATTTCTTTGAATGTCAATTGTTGGATGAAACCAAGTTTCCAAGCCTAAATCTGTCACCTTTTGACGCATCCACCAAACCACATCGTCGGTTGTAGTTTTTCCTGGAACAATTACTTTTTCTGAAAATGCTTCATCTATAATTTCATGAGTAATTTCTACTAATGTTTCATATAATTTCATTTCACGCTCAGTACGTGTTTCTATCCAAGCAATCGCGAGGTTTTC
Organism: Flavobacteriaceae bacterium; assembly: GCA_019090365.1. Lineage (GTDB taxonomy): Bacteria > Bacteroidota > Bacteroidia > Flavobacteriales > Flavobacteriaceae > Marifrigoribacter. The sequence goes on along the minus strand of JAHRWC010000009.1, from coordinate 7,616 downwards.
TGCAGAAACTAACCTGTCATGATAAGTTAAAGGCAATGCATCTCTTAATTCTTTATAATCTGTTTGTACTAATCCGTCTGCTATTCCAAAATTTTCAGAAATATTAATTCCAATTTTTGAAGGGTTTCGATCTTTTATAATAGTTACAAGCGCATCCCATTGATTAGGTTGCTCTTCTTTATTCCATGCTGAAACTATGTTTTTACCTACATCATACCTTGCAACTGCTAATTTCTCAATGGTATTCTGTTCTTTATTTCTATAAAAAACTAATATAGTACGCCTTCTTGCATTCAACCAAGTAGCTGGCAACATGGTTCTCATCACTGGGTCTTCATTATATTCACGAGAAATCACCAACCACATATCAATGCCAGTTCTATCCATTAATTGAGGTAGAAGTTCATTAAATCGTTCGCCTAAAATTTCATCTTTAATAATTGCTCTTTCTTTTTCTGAAAGAATCTGTGAAGACATGGAAAAGCTAATAAGAAAGAAAAATACAAGTATAGGTTTCATAAAAATAAATTGTTTTCTAAAGTAATCAATAGTCAACAATAAAAAAAGGAGCATCATAAAAATGCTCCTTTTAATAAAATACAAACAAAAAATATTAATTATACGATTTTACTAATCGAATGAATTCTGCTCTATAACCATCTTTATCTTCACCTTTTCCTGATTTAGCTAAAGCTATCACATCTGACTTTTTAAAGGTATTCATAAAAATAGATTTACGAAGTTGCATCCCAAATAATGCGACAGCTGCTGAGAATTTAAAATCATCTGAAGCATTTTCAATTTTATCATCGCTATCTTTCATCACTGAAGTTATCAATTTACTTTTTTTACCTGAAGGTTCTTTATATCTAAACTTTACAGTCAATATTTCATCAGAATTATTACCAACTATTTGTTTGGTATATTTCAATGAGTCAATGTTTTTCACATACACACTATTAACTCCTACAGGTACTATTTCATATAAAGCTGTAACTGTATGTCCACTCCCTAATTCACCTGCATCTTTCTTATCATCAATAAAATCTTCATCATTAAGTAATCTATTCTCATAACCAATCAATCTATAGGCTTGCACTTTATTTGGATTAAATTCTACTTGAATTTTTACATCTTTAGCTATGGTATACATGGTTCCAAAAAATTCTTCCCCTAAAACCTTTTGAGCTTCTTGTTTTGTATCAATATAGGCATGATTTCCATTCCCTTTATCCGCTAACGTTTCCATTTTTGAATCTTTATAATTATTCATTCCAAAGCCTAATACAGTTAGAAAAACGCCGCTTTTTCTTTTTTCAACAATTAAATCTTCCATAGAGAGATCACTTGAAGCACCAACATTAAAATCACCATCTGTTGCCAGAACAATCCTATTATTACCTCTTTTTATAAAATTTTCTTCTGCAATTTTATATGCTAATTCAATCCCCTCTCCTCCTGCTGTTGATCCTCCGGCGCTCAATTTCTCAATAGCTTCTAAGATTTCTTGTTTTTTATTTCCAGAAGTAGGTTTTAATACTAATCCTGCTGCTCCAGCATATACAACTATTGATACTTTATCTTTTTTTCTTAATTGATTTACCAATACATGCAATGAAGATTTTAATAATGGCAATTTATTTGGGCTTTCCATTGAGCCAGATACATCCAGTAAAAAAACTAAATTTGATGCTGGAACTTTATCCTTATCAATATTTTTTCCTTTAATACCAATCCTAACCAGTTTCGCATTTTTATTCCATGGAGATAATGCCAGTTCAGTATTAATAGAAAAAGGATGTTTACCCGTTGGCTCGTTATATTGGTAGTTAAAATAGTTTACCATTTCTTCAATTTTAACAGCGTCTTGAGGTACTTTTTGTCCGTTGTTAATCATTCTTCTAACATTACTATATCCAGCCTTATCGACATCGATTGAGAACGTTGAAAGTGGTGATGTTTCTACCCTTTTAAATATATTTTCTTGAATTCGAGCATAGGCTTCATTTTCGGAAACAGTATTGATTAATACAACTCCGTCTTTAGCTTTTGAACCATATAATTCTTTCGCAGTAGATTCTTTTAATACTTCAATACTTAAAATCTCACTAGGATCTAATTTTTGCAAATAGTTTTCAGCAGAATTAATATCTAAAGGAACACCATTAATATAGTACATCGGATTTGTATTCGTATTCAATGAACTAATTCCACGAATGATTACTTTATCTGAAGATCCCTTTAATCCTGAGGCTTTTGTAATTTCTACACCTGCCGCTTTTCCAGCTAATAATCGTGATATATCATTTCGTGATTTATTTTGTTTTGTATTCTCATTACTAGTTATCGATTCTGATTTAATAGATGATACAGCATAACCAACAGCAGTTCTTGTCTTTTTTACACTATACCCAGTAACAACAACCTCCTCTAAAACAGCAGCGTCTTCTTTTAAAGTAATATCTATAACTTGAGATGATGATTTAATTTTCTTTTTGGCAGTCTTAAACCCAACATAGGAATATACTATAGTTTGCCCTACTTGAGCTTTAATAGCATATTTACCATCAAAATCTGATTGTGTCCCATTAATAGTGCCTTTAATTAATATATTAACTCCTGGCAAGGGTAGGCCTGTATTATCAGTAATAGTTCCAGAAATATTTTTTTCTTGAGCATGCAATTGAGTTGCAAAAAAAACGAAGCATAATAATTGAATAATTGTTTTCATAACGTTGTGGTTTTATATTTATAGAATAAAACTACAGTGTTATATATCTTTAAAAAATAGCCAATGAGGGAATGAAGCCTTTCAGTGAGTAAACCTATTGATTAAACTTTTGAAGTGAATTTAAGATCACACTTCTTTTAATTTTTTCAGTTTCGGTATAAGGGAATTTTGAAAAGGAATAAATTCTTTTAGGTCGCTCGTAAGAATCTAAATTTTTAAATACTTCCGAATAATCTGGAAGTTCTATTTTATTTCTGTTTTCAATGATCATAACAACTCTTTCGCCCAATTGATCATCTTTTTCAGAAGAAATAATAAAAGGCAAATCAATATATGGAGCTATTTTCTCTTCAATTTGCTCTGGATTCATCTTAATTCCTCCACTATTGATCACATTATCAAACCTACCTAACCAATTAAACGTTGTATCTGAAGTTAACTTTACTACATCGTTTGTGATAACTTTTTTTTCTGAAATATCTGGAGCATTAATTACCAAACAACCACGTTCATCTTGTGATAACTTAACATTAGGAAGTGCTGTATATTCTTCAGATTTAGCTAAACCGTTTATTCTTTTAACTGCAATATGAGTTACAGTTTCTGTCATCCCATATGTAGCAAAAGCTTCAGTAAATACTTTTTGAAGTTTATCGTGTAATTCATTAGAAATATCACCTCCACCAATAATCAATTTCTTCACTTTTTGCAATGCATGAATTGAGTGATGCACTTGATAAGGCACCATTGCAGCAAAATCATAATTATTATCGTATTGTGTTAATGCGTCTTTTTCTGGAGCTACTACATGTAAATCCCACCCAAGAATCATGGCTCTTACCAACATCATTTTTCCAGCAATATATTTTGGTGGTAAACATAACAATGCTGAAGTCCCAGGTCCTAATTTAAAAAACACACCTGTTGCATTTGCACTATTTATCATAAATTCTTTACGAATAGTAATGCTTTTAGGAATTCCTGTTGAACCTGATGTAATTACAGAGATCGTTTCATTTTCATCAAACCATTTCTGTATAAACTCACCAATATTTATTTCATGAGGTGCCCCTTCAACGATTAGATTTGCAGCAAATTCTAACAATTCAGTTTTATTATAATGTAAGCCATTAAATTTAAAAACTGGATGTAATTGTTGTGAGGTTACTTTCAAAATAAATTAATTAGTAGAGTCTACAGTCTCTATTTCAGGAGGTGGTTGAACTTTGCCCAACAATTTTTCGCCCCAATTGGTCCATTTGTATTTCCAAGCCATAATAGCTATCAAGATAGGATAAAATACTATAACTGGGACAATTACCTCGATACCAGCGGTTGGTTCAGAAATATCTGACAAAATTGAGTTAGTTTGAAAGACAGTCCAATCTGCTGTAACTAATAAAGCGGCTAATAAATTATTTCCTGCATGGAATCCTAAAGCTAATTCCATTCCTTCATCCATTAATGTAATGATTCCGAGGAATAAACCAGTTCCTATGTAATAAATCATAACGATAGGCCCCAACTTGTCAACTTCAGGGTTGAAAAAATGTAAACCTCCAAAGATTACAGAAGTAATAAGTAATGGAACCCATTTGTTTCGCGCTATTACCCCTATTCCTTGCATTAAATAACCACGGAAAAAGTACTCTTCAAAACTCGTTTGTATTGGTATAAAAACAAGACAAATTAAGGTCATGATTAGAAATGGCACTGCTTCAAATTGTACCACATAATCATCCGGATTCGAATTGTAATCTAATAAAGTAAAAACAATAGAGATTACAGCAATCAAACCAAAACTAAAAAATATTCTTCCCCAATCTACTTTTCTTCTTGAGGTAGTTAATTGCACGAATGATTGTTTATGCAGGTATTTAATAGTTAAAATTAACACTATAAAACCACCAATAAAGGTAGATAACATTAAAAACAAGTATAAGTTACTTTTAGCTGGATATAATGATGCAAATCCGGTTAAACTAGCTTCCATGAACTCTTCAAGGCTACTAGCATGCAAAAATGATACGACAGAAAGTGGCACAACACCAATAAATTGCCAACCCACTAAGAATATTAATAAGGTACCAACTAAATACCTCCAAGAATCATGTTTCCATTTAAATGCTTGTGCTATATACATATGTATTTTTAATTATTAAGATTTTCTAAATTCCATTTCTTGTTAGTATCATAACTTAAAGCTCCGTTACAAACTTCTAATGGAGAGGGTAAATTATTTGTAAATAAACCACCTGTTCCTAATCCCTGAGGCAATGTACTATTTTTTGTAAAAGTATATTGTGAAATAGCATTTAAACCCACATTACTTTCTAATGCTGAAGTTATCCACCATCCTATATTTTTATTTTCAGCATGTTTTATCCATTGATCACTTCCTAGAAAACCTCCAATTAAAGTGGGTTTTAAAATGATATATTGTGGGTTAATACAATCTAATAGATCAATCTTTTTTTCTTCAAATAAAACACCAATTAATTCTTCGTCTAAAGCAATATCTAAAGGAGAATGTTCACACAATTGTGCCATTTTATTCCATTGTCCTTGCTTGATTGGTTGTTCTATTGAATGTAATTGAAAATCGGAAAGTCTTTTAAGCTTCTCTAATGCTTCTGAAGGATTAAATGCTCCATTCGCATCTACACGTAATTCTATATCTGAAGCTGAAAACTCTTTACGTATGGATTTAAGTAATTCTAATTCTGTTGAAAAATCAATTGCTCCAATTTTCATTTTAATACAATGGAAGCCTTGCTTAATTTTATCAAGAATTTGTTCTTTCATAAAGCGCTTATCCCCCATCCATATCAATCCGTTTATAGGAATCGCTTTTTCATTTTGAGTGAATTCGGAAGGAAATAATTCAAAGGAATCGTGAGACTCAATAGATTTAAAGGCCATTTCTACTCCAAACTGTATCGCAGGAAATTCAATTAATTCATTGTATAATTTTTCTTTACCTAAATGAATATTACTACAAACCCATTTTAATTTTTCTTCAAAATCGGGTCGATCATCAACACTTAAGCCTCGAAACATGCCGCATTCACCGATACCAAATTTATTGTTGTTTTTCAGAATTAAAAACCACGTTTCTTTTTGTTGCAAAATTCCTCGCGAAGTGCCGCTAGGTTTTTTAAAATCAAGAGTATATTTTTGGAATGAAGCTTTCAATTTAAAGTTCTAAAGATTCACCTATCTCTAATAACATTAAGTCTTTCTCAGCGTCGAAAAATTTACGTTTCGCATTTTCATGATCGATTTCAATATATCCAAATGTATCGTAATGCACTCCTAAAATCTTATCACATTCCACAAAGTTACTAGCGAGGATTGCATCATCAATTCCCATTGTAAAATTATCTCCAATTGGTAGAATTGCTAAATCTAACTTCGTAGTCATCGGAATCAATTTCATATCCATCGTTAATGCAGTATCGCCTGCGATATAGATGTTTTTATGTTCCCCTTCAATTACAAAACCTCCAGGTTGCCCACCATTACTTCCGTCAGCAAATGAACTTGTATGGATTGCATTCACATACTTTACTTTTCCAAAATCGAATTGCCAGCTTCCACCGTGATTCATAGGATGCACCTCAATTCCTTTAGCTTGGTAATACATCGCAATTTCATAATTACTAACAATTTTAGCACCTGTATTTTTTGCAATAGTTTCAGCATCTAACACGTGATCTTCATGAGCATGTGTCAATAAAATATAATCAGCTTTAAGAGATAAAACATCTACTTTATCTTTTGATAATGGGTTTCCTGAAATAAATGGATCAACAATAATTTTCTTTCCTGAAACTTCTATTGCTAATGAGTTTTGACCGTAAAAAGTGATTTTCATGTGTTTATATTTTAATGCAAATAGCTAAATAATAATGCAAACGCAAAAGTACTTAAAGCTACTTTTTTTAATTCTGAATCTAATAAAACTGGCTCTTCGTTTTTATATACTGTTTTGATATTCAATAGCATTGGTATAAATGACAACAGATATATAAACTGTAAAGGAGCATGATAATGTGATATTGTGTAAATAATTGCACTAAGCATTCCTACTATCAATAAAGTATAATGGTATTTTTTGGCGAATTTCATTCCGTATTGAACAACAAGTGTATTTTTAGAATGAATTTTATCATTTACAATATCTCTCATATTATTAAGATTTAAAACTGCCATACTAAAAAACCCAATAGTCGTAGCTGGAAGTAATAAATCTAAAAATACATCTTGAGTAAATAAATAATAACTACCCAATACACTTAATAAACCAAAAAAGAGAAATACAAATACATCTCCAAATCCAGAGTAACCATAGGCTTTTTTACCAACTGTATATTTAATAGCTGCAATCACTGAAAGCGTACCTAAACCAAAAAATACGATAGACATTAATATATTACGATCTCCAAAGGCTGTATAAATTAAGAGTAAAGCAATTAACAAAGTGATTATAGTTGTTATTATCATACCTCTTTTCATGCTTTTTTCTGAAATAATACCAGAAGCTACGGCCCTTTGTTCTCCTTGACGATTATCGTCGGTTCCTTTAATGCCATCACCATAATCATTAGCAAAATTAGAAAGCACTTGAAACCCAATTGTGGTAAAAATTGCAAGCCAAAAAACAATTGACTTCCAAATTGGTTCAAAATAACAAGCAGAAGGATAATTAGATATCTCAAAACACTCTAAAATCCAATAACGGTAATATCCTAAAGAGGATCCTACGATAACACCTGAAACCGAAAGAGGTAAAGTCCTTAAACGAGCTGCAGATAACCAAGCTTTAATTGTATTCATTTTGGAGGTTTGTAATACAAAAATACGTTTAAAAATTGTTTTGTAT
>JAHRWC010000065.1 GCA_019090365.1 Flavobacteriaceae bacterium | reverse complement strand
TTATCAACTAGTTATAATATGTGCTGTTGGGGCATTTATTTAACCAAATAAATTGAACATGAAATTAGCTATAACTCTTAATGGAGTGGGTAAAACGTTTGCCCTTTTCCTAATTGTTTTTTTTATCACAATTTTTTCTTATTCGCAGAATAATAGAACTACAAATTCTTTGCCTGCAAGTACACTGACAGATTTCAATGTTGGTGCTGCGGTTATAGATATGGGTATTTCACCACAAACTGAAAATAATGGTTTAAGACCTTATGGATTAGTGTATGAGTTAGTTAACAATCTTAATATACCAGTATATTGGGTAATTAAAGATGGTAAATCATTTACTGATCCTAATAATAAACAAGATGATACAGATTTGCTTGTAAATGGAACCACTACCAGATTGGGAGGAACTTCAACAGGTATTAAGGAGTTGAAAGCAGGTCCCTTTGTTATCCCAGCAGAATTTATTGATGATGCTTATGCAAAAATTGAAGAATGGCAATTTAATAACCCTGGGTTAACAGTTTATTGGAATCTGGAAGCTATTAATAATGCGCCTGTAAGAGGAATAATTACAACATTTCCTAATACTGTAATATATCCTGTTGGAGGAGATATAAATGATACTGATGAAACAGATATTGAAATAGGTTTTTATAATAGAGCTGGAATTGAAGAATCTTCAGGAATATTTAGAAAAGGAGCTCCAGAGGATATTACAACTTGTGATCAATTTTATGTATTATCTCACCATACAGATCCTGAGGAATTATGGGATCAAAATGATGTAAATATATTATATGATTTTGTACAAGGTGGAGGTAATGTTTGGATGGGATGTCATGATGTTAGTATTTCTGAAAGCCTTACAACATCTGGGAAACCACATCCAAGCTTAAACTTTTTGTCAACTACAGGGTTAATGCCTTATGAAGATACCGGAGATCATGCTCCAATATATGAGTTTGTTGGTCCAGTACATTCAAATACATTCGATAATGATGAAGTCTTATACGATTCTTCAACAGCTTCAGATGATATTATGCAATTTATAGGTGAAATTCATCCATCATTAAATGGAAATTCAGAACATATTTATTTACCAAGATTAACAGGTAATTGGAGAGCTACTACTCAAATTGGATTTTATGACCCAACACAGATAGATGTTGTAAATGGAAATTCAAATGGAAGAGCAGCTGTAATTGCTTATGGTCCAGCATATGGTGATCCAACGTATGGTAATATTTTATACAATGCATCTCATATTAGTAAAGATAATTCTGGAGGTGATAAGGAAGACTGGGTAGGAGAAGGACGATTATTTGGAAATTTCTTAATCCAATCTGCTTTAGAAACCGCTCCTGAAATTAGTATTCCAGATTTTCCAAACCCACCAATGATAGTTTGTAGTGGTGATCAATTAGATTTATTAGCAGTTATTGATAGTGCACCAACAGGTGTGCAAACATATTTATGGGAATCTGAAGTATTATCAGGACCTGGTACTAATGTAACATTTACTCCAGACAATACATCTTTAGCGACAACAATAAATGTTCCTAATGTTACTGATACAACTGTATATAAAATTACATTTACATTAACAGTAACACCTGGAGGTTGTTCAAATCCTGTTACTGCTAAATATATAACTACAATGACTGTAGCTCCTCCTGAATGTTCAGTTCATATTGATGGGTGTCCTTCAGACATAGAGGTTTGTTATGATGGTGATGGAGGAACTCCAGTTGATTGGACACCACCTACAGCAAGCTATGAATGTTGTGATGATGATATTAATGCTTCTTTTGTAGTAGAGTTCGATTTACCTGAAAGTTCAGGAGTTTGTTGGAATTATAGTAGAGTTCAAAGAATAGGTTCTAATAATTTAAGATTATTTCAATCTGGAGGAGGTTCTGAAGTTTCCTTTACACCACCATTGCAATATTTTAATAATACAAATGGTACTCCAGTTACAATGGAGTTAATTGTTCCGAGCGGAGTATTCGATTGGACATTACAGGTTTTAGATGGGGCCAATGTTATAAATTCTCAAACGATTACAGGTATTTCAGGTTCAGGAGACCAAACTATTACGATTCCTAATACAGTACCTAATGGAGCTTATAAATTAAAGTTCTTGTTCGATGATAATGGTACAGGTATAAATGCTAGTAATCATATAGAAGTTGATAGATTATACTACAATGCAATTTTAATTGATGATTGTGCAGATGGTTTAAATTTTGTAACTACTTCTACTCACAATCCTGGTGATGAATTTCCTATCGGAAATACACAAGTTACTTACACTGCAACTTTAACTTTTTCAGGAAATAACGGACCAGGTCCAATTGTTGAAACTTGTACTTTTAATGTAGAGGTAATTGAAGTTGAAGCTCCTGTTAGTTCTGGTGACATTGCTGAATGTGCAATAGATCCAATTCAAACTCTTAATGCTAATGACGCTATAACCGTAAATCAAGGATTAAGCGTTGTTTGGTATGATGCTGAAATAAATGGAAATGAAATTCAAAACCCTATTTTAGATTCAATTGGTTCAGAAACATATTGGGCTGAGGCTGTTGATACTTCAAATTGTTCTTCAGTTAGAACATCAGTTACTTTAACTTTATTTGCTGCTCCAAATGTTGATGCAGGAGACTACGGACCATTATGTGATAATGTATCTCCAATTATTTTAACAGGAATACCAACTAATTCTAATGGTACTTGGAATGGTACAGGAGTTTCAGATAATGGAGATGGAACAGCAAGTTTCGACCCTACAGGATTAAGCGGTACAATTACAGTTACCTATTCATATTCAGATAACAATAATTGTTCAAGTAGTGATACAGCAGATATAGAGATAAATACCTCACCTACAATAGATGTTCAGGCATCTAATGAAACTGTAGAGTGTGATGGTTCAGGAAATCAACAAGATTTAACAGATTGGTTAGCAAGTAGTGGAGGAGCAACTGCATCTAGTAGTTGTGGAGGTATTACATGGAGTTATTCTCCAGACCCTGCTGTTATAAGTGATCTTTGTGGTGCAACAGGAAGTGTTACAGTGACTTTTACAGCAACAGATTCATGTGGTTGTATTTCTTCCGATACTACAACTGCAACATTTACTATAGAAGATACAGCACCACCTACAGCATCTGATCCAGATCCAATAACTGTTGAATGTATTTCTGATATTCCAGATCCAGATATTAACGTTGTTTTAGATGCAAATGATGAATGTGGTTCAACTTCTGTTACACATATTGGAGATGTTTCTGATAATGACCTTTGTGAGCCAACTATAACTAGAACTTATAGAATAACAGATTCTTGCGATTTGTCTACAGATGTAACACAACTTATAATTGTAGATCTTACAATTGGTCCAGA
>JAHRWC010000064.1 GCA_019090365.1 Flavobacteriaceae bacterium | reverse complement strand
GAAAGATAAGAGAATCTTATACGTGTCTTCTGAGGTAATACCCTATCTTCCAGAAACTGAGATTTCTTCCATGTCGTTTGAAACTCCTAAAATGGTTAACAGTAGCCAAGGACAGATTCGAATATTTATGCCTCGTTATGGAAACATAAATGAAAGAAGGCATCAGCTTCATGAAGTAATTCGTCTGTCAGGGATGAACCTAGTAATCAATGATATGGACATGCCTCTTATTATAAAGGTTGCATCAATTCCGAAAGAAAGAATGCAGGTATATTTTATCGATAATGATGATTACTTTAAAAGAAAAGCAACTTTTGGTGATGAAGATGGAAAATTATTTCCTGATAATGATGAGCGAGCAATATTTTTTGCAAAAGGTGTAATTGAAACAGTTAAGAAATTAAATTGGGCTCCAGACATAATACATGTTCATGGATGGTTAGCATCCTTATTGCCTTTATATTTAAGAAATTACTACGAAAATGAACCTATTTTCGAAAATAGTAAAATCGTTACCTCTGTATATAATCAAGGTTTTGAAGGAATGTTAAATAAAAAAATTACCGATAAAATTATTTTTGACGGTATTAAAGAAGAAAACATTACTGAATTAAAATCTCCCGATTACATCAATATGATGAAATGCGCAATAGAAAATTCAGACGCAATCATTAAAGGCTCAGAAGAATTACCTGAAGCTTTAGAAGATTTTCTTAAAAATCTTGAAAAACCTGTGTTAAAATATCATAAAATTGATGAATTTGCGCAACCTTATTTAGATTTTTACAACTCAGAAGTATTACAATAAACTTATTTAAGTAAAATGAAGATTACAAAAGCATTACCTCAACTAGGTATCATATTGTTTTTTATTATAGCCCTTTCATCTTGTGAAGAAGATTTTAACACAATTGGTGTTGATATTATTGGTGATGAAATTAACAATGTAAACGAAACAGTTTTTCCTGTTATAGCTTATAGCAAAAAAATAGACACTATAGAGACAAATAACTTGCCTTCTTATAGGTTAGGAGTATATAATGACCCTATTTATGGAATGTCTACTGCAGATGTTGTGTCACAAGTTTTAATGCCAACAGGCAATCCAACTTTTGGAGAAACTGGCGATGATGCATTTCCAGTGGTTGTAGATAGTGTATATATATATGTGCCTTTTTACAGTAATGTTACTACTACAGATGATGTTTCTACATTTACATTAGATTCAATTTTTGGTAATAACCCAATTGATTTGTCTATATATGAATCTAATTATTTTTTAAGAGATTTTGATCCTGATTCAAATTTTGAAGACCCACAAAAATATTATTCTAATTTAGGAGAAGTGTTTGATATTGAGGCAAATCGCGGTGAAATACTTTTTCAAGATGATGATTTTGTTCCAGATGATGAGGGTTTCACTTTAACTAGAATTGGAGATGATGGTATTGAAGAAAATCTTACACTTTCACCAGGGATAAGAGCAGAATTGCCACAAGAGTTTTTTCAAGAAAAAATTATAGATAAACAAGGAGATCCGGAATTATTAACAAATTCAACCTTTAAAGAATATTTTAGAGGAATCGTTTTTGACACAGAAGCAATTAATGGTTTAGGGAATCAATTTTTATTCGATTTTGCTGACGCTAATATAACTGTCTATTATGGATATAATAAAGAGGTGACAGATGTAAATGATAGCGATGATGATGGAGATACTTCTGATACAGTAATTGAAAAACAAAATGAAGAATTTGTACTTACCTTTAACGGTATCAATGCCAATATGCTTTCTGGTGAGGATCAAATTAATTTTGACAATCCAGACACCGAAAACGGCGAGGAAAATCTTTATTTAAGAGGTGGTGATGGATATGTTACTGTGATTGAACTATTCCAAGGTGATAGTGATGGTGATGGAATAAATGATCTTGAAGAATTACGTGAAACAGAAATGTTGATTAATGAAGCTAATTTAATTTTTTATGTAGATCAAAGTCAAGTAGCTGGAGGAAGTGCAGAACCAGACCGAGTATTAATCTATGATTTAGATAATGAAAGGGTATTGGTTGATTATGGTTTCGACTTAACGCAAGGTGAACTTCCTGGAACTGCATTTAATCAACATTTAGGAATATTAGAAAGAGGTAATGATGAAAATGGTGATTATTATAAAATAAAAATAACAAATCATCTTAATAACGTTATAAATAAAGATTCAACAAATGTATCATTAGGTCTAGTTGTATCTCAAAACGTAGCACAAGGTGGTTTTCAAGATTTACCTACAACAAATGGTCCAATAATCTCAATTCCTTCGAGCTGTGTTATTGCTCCTGAAGGGACTATTTTACATGGTAACTTGTCACCTATTGAGGAGAAAAAGTTGGTCCTCAGGTTATATGATACGGATCCTAATTAATAAAAAAATATAAAATTTATGTGTGGTATTGTAGGCTATATTGGAAATAGAGAAGCATATCCAATAATTTTAAATGGATTAAAAAGATTAGAATACAGAGGATATGATAGTGCAGGTATTGCATTATATGATGGAGAAAAAATGCATCTTTCTAAAACTAAAGGAAAAGTTGCAGATTTAGAAGAAAGAGTTAAAAGTGAAATCCCAACGAAAGGAAGTTTAGGGATAGGCCATACCCGATGGGCAACCCATGGAGTGCCAAATGATATAAATTCTCATCCACATGTTTCAAATAGCGGTGAATTAGTAATAATTCATAACGGTATTATAGAAAACTATGCTACACTTAAAAAAGAGTTAATAAATAGAGGATATACTTTTGAATCTGATACTGATACTGAGGTATTAGTTAATTTAATAGAAGAAATTCAGAAACAAGAAAATGTTAAACTTGGGAAAGCAGTGCAAATTGCATTAAACCAAGTGGTTGGAGCATATGCGATTGCATTATTTGATGTTAAAAAACCAGATGAAATTGTTGTTGCAAAATTAGGAAGTCCATTAGCTATAGGAATTGGTGAGGATGAATTTTTTATTGCAAGTGATGCTTCTCCATTTATTGAGTTTACAAATAATGCTATTTATCTAGAAGATGAAGAAATGGCAATTATTAGAAAAGGAAGAGACATTAAAATACGAAAAATAAAAGGTGATACATTAGTAGATCCTTATATTCAAGAACTTAAAATGAATCTTGAACAGATTGAAAAAGGTGGTTATGATCATTTTATGCTAAAAGAGATTTATGAGCAACCTGCCGTAATTAAAGATACATACAGAGGTAGATTATTAGCTGATAAAGGAATTGTTCGATTAGGTGGCCTTGAAAATTATATAGAAAAATTTACCAATGCCGATCGTATTATTATTGTAGCATGTGGAACATCATGGCATGCTGGATTAGTAGCTGAATATATTTTTGAAGAATGGGCTAGAATTCCTGTTGAAGTTGAATATGCTTCAGAATTTAGATACAGAAATCCAATTATAACTTCCAAAGATGTTGTTATTGCTATTTCTCAGAGTGGAGAAACAGCAGATACTTTAGCTGCTATTAAATTAGCAAAGCAAAAAGGAGCTTTCGTTTATGGTATTTGTAACGTAGTAGGTTCTACTATTTCTAGAGAAACACATAGCGGAACTTATACGCACGCAGGCCCTGAAATAGGCGTTGCATCAACAAAAGCATTTACAACTCAAATTACAGTGCTTACATTAATTGCTCTGAAGTTAGCGAAAGAGAAAGGAACTATTTCTCAAAGCGATTTTATGCTTCATTTAAGAGAGTTAGAATTAATTCCTTCAAAAGTAGAAGAAGCATTAAAGAGTAATGATAAGATTGAAGAAATTGCAGAAGTTTTTAAAGATGTAAGTAATTTTCTTTACTTAGGAAGAGGATACAATTTCCCAGTAGCTTTAGAAGGAGCTTTAAAATTAAAAGAGATCTCATATATTCACGCAGAAGGCTATCCTGCTGCCGAAATGAAACATGGCCCAATAGCACTTATTGATGAGCATATGCCAGTTGTGGTTATTGCAATTAATAGTAACCATTACGAAAAAGTAGTTAGTAATATTCAGGAAATTAAATCCAGAAAAGGGATTATTATTGCTGTTGTTACTGAAGGAGATAAGGACGTAAAAGAAATGGCCGATTATTACATGGAAGTTCCTAATACACCTGAAGCTCTAACACCTTTACTTACAACTATATCATTGCAATTATTGTCTTATCATATTGCAGTAATGTTAAATAGAAATGTTGACCAGCCTAGAAATTTAGCTAAGTCAGTTACCGTAGAATAAAGATTATAACGTCTTTTTTGATCATTTTACCCTTTCTATTAAAGACAAAAAAGCGTATATTCGAAAATTAAACCAAAACAATTAATATTTATGAAAACAATTATTACAATCTTTTGTTTGTGTTTTTGCTTTATAGCAAGTTCTCAAACAACTATAACTGGTAATGTAGTTGATCAATCACTAGAACCGGTTTTAGGCGCTAGTGTTATAGTAGTTGGTACTACTGTAGGAACATTGTCAGATTATGATGGTAATTTTACCTTAACAGTGAATCAACCTCCACCATTTACTATTCAAATAAGTAATTTAGGTTATGAAACAGTTGATCAAGAAGTAACTTCAGAAAATCAAAGTTTCACTATTACTTTAAATGAAGGAAGTGAATTAGATGAAGTGGTAATTTCTGCTTCAAGAACTCCTGAAAGAATTTTTGAATCTCCAGTTACTGTTGAGCGTTTTGGTATTAAAGAAATAAAAAACACAGCTTCTGCAGATTTTTATGATGGACTTGAAAATCTAAAAGGAGTAGACATCAATACAAATAGTTTAACCTTTAAATCTATTAATACAAGAGGGTTTGCAGCTTTTTCTAATACTCGTTTTATGCAATTAGTAGACGGTATGGATAACTCTGCACCAGCTCTTAATTTCCCTTTAGGAAATTTATTAGGAATGGTTGAAACTGATGTAAAAAGTGTTGAATTACTTCCTGGTGCGGCTTCTGCTTTATATGGAGCAAATGCCTTTAACGGAATCCTTTTTATGCAAAGTAAAAATCCGTTTGATTATCCAGGCTTGAGTGCTTATTATAAACAAGGAATTACTTCTCAAGATGCAGCAGGTGATAATACCTATAGAGATTTTGGTATTAGAGCTGCATACAAAGTAAGTAAGCATTTTGCTGTAAAAGCGAATTTTTCTTTCTTAAGCGGAACAGATTGGGCAGCAAATAATACAACCGATAAATTAAATAGAGGTTTAGATAGAAATGCAATTGATTACGATGGTATCAATGTATATGGTGATGAAGTAAGCACTAACATAAATGGTGTTGCACAAGCATTAGTTGGATTAGGAATATTACCTGCAGGAGCTGAATCTTTAGTGCCTTCAGTTGATGTAAGTAGAACAGGTTATAATGAAGCAGACTTAACAGATTATGAAGCTGAAAGTGTAAAAGCTGATTGGGGATTATATTTACGTCCTTGGGCAAATGACTTCGAAATTTCTTATGTTGGTAAAGTAGGTAGTGGTTCTACAATTTATCAAGGAGCGAATAGATATGCAATTGATGATTTCTTTTTACAACAACATAAATTAGAGATTAAAAATGATAATTTCTTTGTAAGAGGTTATATTACTGAAGATAAAGCTGGAAACTCATACGATATGATTTTTACAGGAATTAATATTAACAGAGCTTGGAAAGATGACCAAACTTGGTTTGGTGAATATGTAGGAGCTTTTGTACAAGGTACTTTAGGAGGTTTAAATGCAAACCAAGCACATGGTTTAGCAAGACAAACTGCAGATACTGGAAGATTTGAACCGGGATCAGATGGATTTAACTATGCATTTAATGAAAGTATCAATGATCCAGATTTAACAACAGGATCAAAGTTTCAAGACAATTCTCAAATCTATCATGCAGATGCTAACTATAACTTCAGTCATTTAATTGAAGCTGTAGATATTCAAGTTGGTGGATCATATAGAACTTATAAATTAAATTCATTTGGAACAATCTATACTGATACAGAAGGACCAATTAGATATTCTGAAGCAGGTGTTTATACACAACTTCAGAAAAAATTAGAATTATCTGAAAATTTAGATTTAAAACTAACTGGTTCTATTCGTTATGATAAATCTGAATTATTTGATGGATTCTTTTCACCAAGACTTTCAGCAGGACTTACAGTAAATGATGATCATAATATTAGAGCTTCATTTCAAACTGGTTTCAGAAACCCAACAACGCAAGATTTATACATTGGTTTAGATGTAGGTAGAGCAATATTAGTTGGTGGAGCACCAGATAATCCAGCTAGAGATATTAGAAACTACGATTTAAGTCCAACAGGTCAAGCTTTATTAGGAGCTTCATCTATTGAGTTTGATGGTCAAGGAGCATACAATAATTCATATTTTGCAAGTTCAGTAGTTGCATTTGGAGCAACAGGTGATGCTACTCAATTAGATGTAGCAAATTCTAACTTAGCAAAACCAGAACAAGTAACTTCTATTGAAATTGGATACCGTGGAAAACTAAATAAAGTAATTGTAGATTTAAGCGGTTACTATAATACGTATGAGGATTTCTTAGCAAATGAAACTGTAATTGCACCATTTTATGGAGATGTTCAATTAACGCAAACAATTCCTGGTACAGATACACCTTTAGCAGTTGCAGCAATAGGTATTTCAACAAAAATTCTTGGAGGTTTCGACTTAGGAGCAAACTACACGTATGCTAAGCTTGATTTTGACACGGAAGCAAATCCAGATTTTAAAACTAATTTTAATACACCAGAGCACAAAGTAAAAGCTACTTTTGGAAAAACTGATTTATTTAAAAATTTCGGATTTAACGTAGCTTGGAGATGGAGCGATAATTATTTCTGGGAAGCTTCTTTCGGTGATGGAGACGTTCCAGCATTTAATGTTGTTGATGCACAAATAAACTTTAGAGCACCTAAATTCTTAAAATCTACTTTTAAAGTAGGAGCTACTAATGTGTTAGCAGATGAATATTTCACAGCATTTGGAACTGGTTTAATAGGTTCTCAATATTATGTGTCATGGACAATTAACAATCTTTAATAATCTCAGAATTTAAAAAACATACAATTATGAATACTAAATATATATTGTTAATATTAATTTTCATTGGTTTTACTGCTTGTGAAAGTGATGATGACACAACTACAGTTGAACCATTACCAGCATTATCAGCTGGAAATGCTGACTTTTCAAATTTTGTTTCTTTAGGAGCCTCATTTACTGCAGGATTTACAGATGGAGCATTATTTATGGCAAGTCAAGAAAATTCATTTCCAAACATTTTATCACAACAATTTGCAAATATTGGAGGAGGTAGTTTAAGTCAACCTTTGATGAATGATAATGTAGGAGGTTTACTTTTTGCAGGGAATCAAATTGCAAATCCAAGATTATTCTTTAATGGAGCTGGGCCTCAAGTATTGCCTGGAGTTCCTACAACAGAAGTAACAAATGTTCAATCAGGTCCTTTTAATAATATGGGAGTACCAGGAGCAAAAAGTTTCCATCTTTTAGCAAATGGTTATGGTAATCCAGCAGGTGTTCCTGTAGGTGCTGCAAATCCTTATTTTGCAAGAATGGCTTCAAGTGCTAATGCTTCAATGTTAGAAGATGCTGCTGCTCAAAACCCTACTTTTTTCACTTTATCTGAAATTGGTGGAAATGATGTTTTAGGTTTTGCAACTTCTGGAGGTTTAGGTGTAGACCAAGCAGGAAATTTTGATCCTTCTACTTATGGAAGTAATGACATTACAGATCCTATCGTGTTTGCTGGAACTTTAGATGCAATAGTAACTACATTAACTTCAAGCGGAGCTAAAGGTGTAATTACAAGTGTTCCTTACGTAACAAGTTTACCATATTTTACAACGGTACCTTATAATGCAGTTCCTTTAGATGCTGCTAACGCTGGTGGATTAAATGCTGCATTTGCTGCATATAATGGAGGTTTGTTAGCTGCAGAAGCTGCAACTTTTATTAGCTCAGAAGAAAGAGCTGCAAGAACAATAGTTTTTGCTGAAGGTCAAAATGCTGTAACACTTGTAGATGAAAGTTTAACAGATTTATCTGCTTTAGGTTTACCTAATTACAGACAAGCAACAGCAAATGATTTAATGGTCTTAACTAGTTCTACTTTTATTGGTACAACAGTGGGAGGAGATCCTACATTAATAAATGGATTATCTGTTCCTTTAGCAGATCAATGGGTATTAACTGAAACTGAAACACAATCTGTAATTAATGCTACTGATGCATTTAATGTAGTTATCGAAAGTACTGCAACTGAAAGAGGTTTAGCTTTTGTTGATTTAAAAGCTATTTTACAAGAAGCTTCAACTACTGGAATTTCATTCGATGATTACAATATGAATACTAGTTTAGTATTCGGAGGTCTTGTAAGTCTTGATGGTGTACATTTAACAGCAAGAGGATATGCATTGATGGCAAATAAATTCCTTGAAGCAATTGATGCAACTTATGGGTCTAATTTTATTGCAGCTGATGTTGTAGCAAAAGCCGATAATTATGTTGTACAATACTCACCAGAATTACCATAAATTACCTTAAAATATTATAATTAAAATCCCTGAAAGTCATTTTTCAGGGATTTTTTTATGCCTAAAATTTAAAAATGAATAGAATTAAAATAATGTTCTAAAATTTCAGCGAATAGATTTGTAATTTTTCAACTTAAAAAACTATCTTTGCCCCGTTAAAAATATGGGGCATTTTTTTGCCTAATAGTACTAAAAAATAAACAGTTAATAA
Organism: Flavobacteriaceae bacterium; assembly: GCA_019090365.1. Classification (GTDB taxonomy): domain Bacteria; phylum Bacteroidota; class Bacteroidia; order Flavobacteriales; family Flavobacteriaceae; genus Marifrigoribacter. Next base: position 946 of record JAHRWC010000064.1, on the reverse strand, counting down.
TGTCACAAATAACAGGAAAAGTTGCACAGATTATTGGACCAGTTGTAGACGTCGCGTTTGCTAACGGTTCGGAACTTCCAAAAATTTACGATTCTCTTGAAGTAAATAATAATGGAAACTTATTAATACTAGAGGTTCAATCGCATATCGGTGAAAATACAGTACGTACAATTTCAATGGATTCTACAGATGGTTTAAGCCGTGGTGTTGATGCAGTTGCAACAGGTGCTCCTATACAAATGCCAATTGGTGATGAAGTATATGGTCGTCTTTTCAATGTAATTGGAGATGCTATTGATGGTATTGGTGATTTACCTAAAACAGGTGATAATGGTTTATCAATCCACAGAGAGGCTCCAAAATTTGAAGAGCTTTCAACTTCAACAGAAGTTTTATTTACTGGTATTAAAGTAATTGACCTAATTGAGCCTTACGCAAAAGGAGGTAAGATTGGTTTATTTGGTGGAGCAGGAGTAGGTAAAACAGTACTTATTCAAGAGCTTATTAATAATATTGCAAAAGGACACGGTGGATTATCAGTATTTGCTGGAGTAGGAGAACGTACTCGTGAAGGGAACGATTTACTTCGTGAAATGCTTGAATCTGGAATTATAAAATACGGTGACGACTTCTTACATTCTATGGAAGAAGGTGGTTGGGATCTTTCTAAAGTAGATAAAGCTGCTATGAAAGAATCTAAAGCTACTTTCGTTTTCGGACAAATGAATGAGCCTCCTGGAGCTCGTGCTCGTGTAGCACTTTCAGGATTAACAATTGCAGAATATTTCCGTGATGGAGCTGGAGATGGACAAGGAAAAGATGTACTTTTCTTCGTTGATAATATTTTCCGTTTTACACAAGCAGGTTCTGAGGTGTCAGCACTTCTAGGACGTATGCCTTCTGCAGTAGGTTACCAACCAACATTAGCAACTGAGATGGGTGCAAT
>JAHRWC010000063.1 GCA_019090365.1 Flavobacteriaceae bacterium | reverse complement strand
GCACTTGTTATATTTAGAACTTCTATTAATCTTTTTTTTAATGTTTCATTATTATGTGTTTTAAAAATTGATTCTCAATCAATTCTTTAAAATAGTGTCTTGAAACAAAAGAAACAAAAATTCAAGGCTGCATATAATTTTGGAAACAATTAACGGCTCATTCGCTATATTTTAGGAAACATTGTAACCGGTTAACTTTACATTGAAATTCCTTGTATAATTAAAATTCTTAAGATACTTTATTGCTAAACCCCTAAAATATGGACGCTCATTTCACCTATTGTTTTACCAAAATTTTATGAGGCCAAGTTTTAAATATAGGTTCTATATTACCTAACCCTGAAATACCTACGCCCATTTTGTTATTAAAGATTAAATACCTGTTTTGATTCCTTAAAACTTTTAAACTCTAACATATAGCCATTTGGGTCCTTAACAAAGAAAGATAAATGTTCCCCAGATTTATTTTTCAAAAACGTCGCTTGCGCTACTAATTCTAAATTTAGTGCATTAAGTTTAGAATATATAGCTCCCCAAGTATCTACATTCAATATAATTCCAAAATGAAAAGAAGGAAGAATTTTCCCTTCGAACACGTAATTAGGGTTATTAAAATTAAATTTACCTGCTTGGGTAAAGGTAATTTGATGCCCGAATAAATTAATATCTACCCAATTATTAGAATGTCTTCCTAAAGCAGCTCCAACTGATTCAATATAAAACCTTTTGGTTTCTTCTACATCAGTACACGGTAATGAAAGGTGAAATAAAGTTTCCATATTAATTTGCATTAACTAGTTCTAAATATTCTATCCTAAAATTAATAAAATCATCTTTATCATCCTGCAGGTTTTCGGAAAATGCCAAATGAAACATTTTGTTTATTAAAGTTTTATCATTCTTTTAATCATATTTCAAAAGTATTTGAGGGTGTACTTCTTCAAAAACCATATTTAGCCCTTTATTTAGAATAAAAGTATAATATCCATTTTCAGAAGACTTAAAAACTACTCTTTCATATGTGGGTTTCATAAAATATCATTCATTAGCTGAATTATTACAATTAAATAAACTTTCTATGGCGTTTTTATCGGATTCGTTTATGAACTTTACAACTTTTTTCCATTCAACCCATTTCAAGGATTTAAATTTTTCTAGCTCTTTATTTTCAAACTTGTGCTCTTTTTTTATAAGTAAAAAATAATGTCTTGTCAATGCATTTTGGTTGCTCTCAATTTGTGTGCTTGAAAAGAAAAATTTAATATCTTCTAACGTTAAGTTTACCCCTGTTTCTTCATAAACCTCTCTAAAAAGACCCTCTACTGGTGATTCTCCTTTTTTAAGAAAACCACCAGCAAGTATAAATCGTTTCTTCCCTTCCTTTTTTTCAAGTACTAAAACGGAAGAACCTTCGATTATAAGTAACTTAGACTTATGTTTATGCTTTTTAACTTTCATAGAGATTATTCTAAGTCATTTTCACTTAAAGAATCAATATCAACATTAGTAATATCGTCATCCAAATCATGCTCCTCCATCGCTTTTATCAATTTAACACCAATTTTCACGAGATATATAGTATCAGATGTTCTAACCTCTACGGCTTCAATAATTTCATTTTTAGTATTTCTGAATGAAATAATATCGTCATCGCCATAACCATCTGGAAATTTATCTACTAACAGATTTAAAATATCTTCATTTAACTTCTGGTAATTTACAATTTTACGTACCATTTCTTTTAGTGTTACATGCCTAACAAATAGGCAAAGATTAGCGGAACAACAATCGTAGCATCACTCTCAATTATAAATTTTGGTGTATTAATATCTAATTTCCCCCAAGTTATTTTTTCATTTGGGACCGCTCCAGAGTACGAACCATAACTTGTTGTTGAATCACTAATTTGGCAGAAGTAACTCCAAAAAGGTGTGTCTGTACGCTCCATATCCTGATATAGCATTGGTACAACGCATATTGGAAAATCTCCTGCAATCCCACCCCCTATTTGAAAGAAGCCGATCCCATTTTCAGAATTATTGGTATACCAATCTGCAAGAAAGGTCATATACTCAATTCCAGATTTCATAGTACTTGCTTTTAGTTCTCCTTTAAGAACATAACTTGCAAAAATATTTCCCATAGTGCTATCCTCCCAACCTGGACAAATTATAGGCAAGTTCTTTTCTGCCGCAGCATACATCCATGAGTCTTTTAAATCTATTTCATAGTACTCTTCTAACACACCAGATAATAGCATTTTATACATATACTCATGAGGCAGGTAACGCTCTCCTTTATTGTCTGCATCCTTCCATAGTTTATGAATATGTTGTTGTAATCGCCTGAAGGCCTCTTCTTCTGGAATGCACGTATCGGTTACACGATTTAGTCCTTGTTCTAATAAATCCCATTCATCTTGTGGGGTTAAATCACGGTAATTAGGCACGCGTTTATAGTGCGAGTGGGCTACAAGATTCATTATGTCTTCTTCTAGATTTGCACCTGTACACGATATAATCTGTACTTTATCTTGACGTATCATTTCGGCAAAAATCTTTCCTATTTCTGCTGTACTCATTGCTCCTGCTAAAGACACTAACATCTTTGAACCTTTATTTAATTGAGCTTCATAAGACTTTGCTGCATCAACAACGGTTGCTGCATTAAAATGCAAATAATATTTTTCTATAAATTCTGTAATCGGTTTGCTCATTTATTTTTATATAATCGTATTACATTATTTTTTTGAGAGAATAAAGAGGTCTTTTCTTCTGTCTTTTAGGTTTCGCACACTTCCAAATTGATTCAATTCTCTTAGCAAATCAATATCAACATCAGCAATTAATATCATTTCTGTATTGGTTGTAGCTTCTGCTTTTATACCATTTGCGGGAAAAGAAAAATCACAAGGTGTAAAAACCATAGATTGTGCATACTGAATATCCATATTATTTACTTTAGGCAAGTTTCCTACACTACCAGCAATAGCGACATAACATTCATTTTCAATAGCTCTAGCTTGAGCACAATGCCTAACACGAGAATACCCGTTTTGAGTATCAGTAAGAAAAGGCACAAACAGAATATCCATTCCTTCATCTGCTAATAATCTACTTAATTCAGGAAACTCCGAATCATAACAAATTAAAACACCTATTTTACCGCAATCAGTATCATAAGTGCGCAACTCATTACCTCCTTGCATACCCCAAACTTTAGCTTCATCTGGAGTTACGTGAAGTTTCTCATAACGCTCGGTTGTGCCATCTCTTTTGCAGATGTAGCCGACATTATAGAGAAGCTCGTTCTTTATTTCTGGCATACTACCCGTAATCACATTTATATTATAGGTAATTGCAAGCTCAGAAAATTTTTGAACAATTACTTCGGTGTGTTTAGCCAATTCACGTATTGCTTCTGATTCTGGCAGATGGTTGTTATCTGCCATTAATGGTGCATTAAAAAACTCAGGGAAAAGTGCAAAATCTGAACGATAAGCGGAAACAGCATCAATAAAATACTCGGCTTGCTCCATTAATTCTTCCAAATTTTTGTACAATCGCATTTGCCACTGAATAAGCCCTAACCTTACTACTTTTTTCTTAGTAGCAGCTTTTTTATTTTTTTTCTCGTAATAGATATTATCCCATTCTAATAAAACTGCAAAACCATTAGAGTCATCATCATCTTCAAGATAATTTCTTAACACTTTTGTTGGATGAAAATCATTAGAAATTTGAAAATTAAGTACAGGATCGTGTATTTCTTTTCTTTTAACTTTTTCAATATATTCTTTTGGAGATAGCTCTTTTGCATACTTATGAAAATTTGGTATTCTTCCTCCAAAGGCTATACCTCTAAGATTCAAATTTTCAACCAATTCTTTTCTGTAATCATATAATCTTCTTCCTAAACGTAATCCTCTATATTCTTTTTTTATGAATACATCTATTCCATAAAGCACATCACCATCTGCTTTGTGTGTATTAAATGAATAATTTCCTGTAATGTCTTTATATGAATTTAATTCATCAAATGCGTTATAATCTACAATTATCGAAAGTGCGCAACCTGCAATTTCATTATTTATTTTAATAATAACTTGTCCCTCTGGAAATTTATCAATCAATAATTTTATATGATGTTCTTTCCAATAGGAATCTGGCATTGTTGGATAAGATTGAATCATAGCCTCTTTTAAATCTTTGTAATCATCAAGAGTTAAATACTGAAGGTCTATATTCTCTATGTTTTCTATCATTTTTTAACAAAAAATTAGTCATCTAGGTTTTTAAATTTTTGAATTTTTTCAATTGGCATTGAAATAGATTTAGAATCATCATCATCAGCCACTGTACATATAAACTCAAACTTATAACTCAACATTTTGTAGTACAATTTAGCAGCAAGAAAATCTGAAGATTTATCAATTTTATTAGGACATAATTCTACAATATCGAAACCTACTACATTCTTCTCTTGAAATATTTGTTTTAGGTATTCGAGTGTTTCATACCAAAAAAGTCCCCCAGGTTCTGGTGTGCCAGTGCTGGGCATAATAGAGGGATCAAAAACATCTAGATCTATTGTGATAAAAACATTCTCTGTCATTTGATTTATGGATGAATCCATCCAAGAATCATCTGTTGCCATATCGTGGGCAAAATAGGTTTTATCTAAATTCATTACAGGCTTCTCTCTAATGTCCATAGAGCGAATACCTACTTGAAGCAGGTTTGTCGTTTGACTTGCTTCATAAACAGCACAAGCGTGATTACAACTAGAACCCTCGTAGTCTTTACGAAGGTCCGCATGTGCATCTAGTTGAAGCACTGTTAGATTATCGTAACATTCGTTAAACGCACGAATCGTTCCAATAGAAATTGAATGCTCACCTCCAAAAATAGTTACGAATTTATTCTTTTTTATATATTTTTTTGTTGCAGCATGAACTGCATCAACCATAGCCTCAGGTGATGTGTTTTCGGTAACAGCATCTGTTAAATAGACACCTTGTTTATAAACTTCAGTCTCCGTTTCTATATCGTATAACTCCATATTTTCTGATGCATTTAAAAATGCTTCCGGACCTTTGTCTGCTCCTTTTTGCCAGGTACTTGTCCCATCATAAGGCACAGGTATTAATACAATCTTTGCATTCTCTAATTTTGCATATTCCTCTGGTATTCCAGCGTATGTTTTGGTTTCCATCTTTATTTATTTGCAAATTGTAATTCAGTATTTAAATTTTGCATCGTATTAGTTTCAGGTTTTTTATCATAGCCTAAAATTTCAAGCAACTCTTCACTTTTTTGTTGTTCTCTAAATAATTGCGTTGTGATATTTCCATGAGCATCTTTATCTATTAAAATATGCTTGGGAGCAGGAATTAAACAATGCTGTAAACCTCCATAACCACCTATAGATTCTTGATAAGATCCAATGTTGAAAAATCCTATATATAATGGTTTGTCTTTATGATATTTTGGTAAATAGATTGCGTTCATGTGTTGTTCGCTATTATAATAATCATCACTATCACAAGTTAATCCTCCAAGTAAAACACGCTCATAAGAATCATTCCAACGGTTTAATGGTAACATGATAAAGCGTTTGTTAATCGCCCAAGTATCAGGAAGGGTCGTGATAAATGAAGAATTTATCATATTCCATTTTTCCCTATCGTTTTGTTGCTTTTGATACAACACTTCATAAATTGCCCCACCACTTTCTCCAACTGTAAAATTCCCAAACTCTGTGAAGATATTAGGCACATCTAAACCTTCCTCCTCGCAAGTAAGCTTAATTTGATTAATGATTTCATCAATTATGTATTCATAATCAAAATCAAAAGCTAATGAGTTTTTAATAGGGAAACCACCTCCAATATTTAAACTGTTTAG
>JAHRWC010000062.1 GCA_019090365.1 Flavobacteriaceae bacterium | reverse complement strand
GATATTGAAATATTTGATGCACCAAAATTAAAAAAAGGGGAAACAAAAATAATATCACTAGACTTGTTTAAAACAGGAAAGTCGATAGATGAAATCGCTTTAGAAAGAGAACTAAATGTAAATACCGTCTTTGGTCATTTAGCTAGTTATATTTCAACTGGAGAAATAAAAGTAACCGATCTAATTTCAAAAGACCATCATAAAGAATTGAAAGCTATTATTCCAAAACATACATTTGAGAACCTTTCAGATTTAAAACATCAAATAGATGATAAATATTCTTATGGTGAATTACGATTGGTTTTAGATGAGTTGTTGAAATTAGATTAAGTACATAGAACCTGAAAAATGAATTTTATGGTTCTAGATGATCATAACTTAAGATCACTTTAAGTTTCCATTCTTTGTTCTCTAACACCCAGGTATGGTTAAAACGAGCTATGTTCGTTTTATATAATTCTTTATTAGGTTCTTTTATGAAGAACTCATGAATTCCTTCTTGTATTGCTCCATATAAAACACCATTATTATAAAGAGGAAACACTTTAAACCCTTGGTCTGTTAATTTACGGATGGGTTTTCTATTAGGTGAAGAACAAATATTTTGTTTCATACTTTTCATGAAATCTTCTTCGTATGAAATACCTCCTTTATCATGATAAAACACCATATCGTTATGCATGATTCCTTCAAGTGAATCGAATTTGCAATTATTGAATCCGTCTTCAAAGATAAGTTGATCCATTTTTAATATCTCTTGATATAAATCTGTTTCTTCAGAAACCTGTGCATTAGAAATTGTTGAAACTAAAATGCTGAGTAGGAAAAATATTTTGTATTTCATTTTTATAGCTTTTAAATAAAAACGCCACTTTTAAATTAAAAATGGCGTTAAGGTTGGTTGGTATTGAGACTACATTTTTCTTACGCTTCCTGTAGAACTTTCTTTTTCATTAATTACTGCAGTATCTCCATAGTAGTCAATGTTACCGCCACTAGAAGCTTTTGCATTTAATTTATCTTTTACATTTAGAGTAATATCAGCTCCACTAGATGCTTTAGCATTACATGTTTTTACAACAAGATTTTTAGCATTAATATCACTTCCACTAGAAGCATTTGCATACATGTTTATAGCTCTACCTGTAACTTCTATGTCTGCTCCACTGCTTGTTTCTGTATATAATTCGCTTGCAAAAACTTCAACTTCTAAATCGGCTCCACTGCTACAATCTAATGTAAGTTTTTCACTTTTAACAACCGAGTTTGCAATTACATCTGCACCGCTACTAGCTTCTATACTGATTAGACTTTTGTACGTTACATGTACTTTTTTAGATTTTGATCTACCTATGTTTTTACCATTTTCAGTTCTAATAGTAAGTTTACCATTACTAATATTTGTTTCAATGATATCTAAAAGGTTTTCATCAGCTTCAACAACAATTTTATTTTCATTGCCTTCAGTTAAATAAACATCGATACCGCTGCTTCCTTTAACTTTATTGAAGTCTTGGTTTACTGTCCTTTCTTCCGTAGTTACATCTCCATTTCCATGTTCCTGACCTATATTTATATCGAAATTACATGAAGCTGTTACAGCAACTAATAATAGGATTGCGATTAGTTTTATTGATTTCATAATTAATAGTTTTAGTTTCCTAATTTAATTTTAATAGTGTCTTCTCTGTCACTGATATTAATATCTAAACCATCTTCATCTAATTTAATATGGTTTTTATCATTCTTGCTTTTGTATTCGAAAGACTCATTTACACTCGATTCCCAATCTTCAGATTCTATTTTTGCTTCAAAAGAAGGACAGTCAAGACATTTTGTGTCTTCATCCTGAATTAAAAGGTATTGTTCTTCATCTCCATTATTTAAAATATCATCCCAGCGAGAACTATTTCTATGAAAAGAATAAGTGTTATTATCTGCAAAAAGAATAGATCCAATAGGTAAATACAATACAGTTTCAACTTCTTGCTCACGGTATTTGTTATCCATGTTTGTAGTGAAATAGCCATCTAATTCTAATTTATTATTATTGTATCTATAAGAATAATCGATTGCTTCAGCATTGTTTTTTGCATCTATAAAAGAATTTCCTTCAGCCTTTTTTTCAATAAATAATTTTGCAACTGAATCATTGGTAGAACGTACAATTAAACGAACATCATTTGAGTAAATAATTTTCTCGTCATTTTCATTTAATTTAAGTTCAAAACCATTGTTACGTCTTACTTTATAGTCGTAATTTTTATTCGCAAACATTGCAATATTTAGAGTGTCTCCAGCCTTTATAGGAATAGTTGTTTCCTGGATGATTTCACCATCATAAGCTACTTCTGTTGCTTGTCTTAATCCTAATATTCCTAATCCAATAATTGAAACAATCCAAGTAATAAAGATGGCTATTTTAGCTACTGTACCTATTGATTTTAGGTTGTTGATCAACATTTTTAATCCAAGTATGAACAATACAAAGAATGGAATCCCTACAGCAAAGAACGTTAATAATGAAACTAACCATAATGGTGTACTTGTAGTGTTTACAAGGTTTACATAGTCCATCAATTCATGATTACCCCAAACAATTCCCATAGTACCTGTGGTAAATAACCCTACGATAAGACCTATTAAGGTAGAAAGAGAAATGATAATTAAAAGGATACCAATAAATTTTCCGAAGATTTTAAATAGTGTAGAAAAAACACTGCCCATGGCTCCAAAAAATCCAGTTGCTCCATTTTTTGCTTTGTCTTTTACAGCATCATAGTCTGCATCTTTAATTTTATCTGAAGCATTATCTAATTCTTCTTTTAGTTTTCTTTCAATATTACTAATATTAATTGGCTGTTTACTCATCTTCAATTTATCTGAAGTTGTAATAGCCGCTGGAACTAAAATCCAGAAAATAATATAAACGATAATAAAGAAACCACTAGAAAAAACGGTTAATAAGATCCATAATAATCGAACCCATATAGAGTCAATTCCCATATAGTGACTTAATCCTGAAGAAACTCCAGCAATAAATTTATTGTCTTCATCTCTAAACAATTGTTTATGGTATGATCGCTCTCTATTCTCTGCTCTTTGAGAAGGTGGAGTGTCTTCGAAAATTTCTTCATCGATTACATAATCTTCAGGTTGTCCCATTACTGAAATAACCTCGTCAAGTTCTTTGATACTGATTACTTGCGATTTGCTTTCAACTTTTTCAGAAAAGAGTTCAGCTATACGAGATTCAATATCACGTATAATTTCATCCTGACCTTGAGGATCTGAGAAAGATCGCTTAATAGCATCTAGGTATCGGGTAAGCTTTCCATATGCATCTTCATCGATGTGGAAAAATGTGCCTGCTAAATTTATATTTACTGTCTTCTTCATTGTTTAGTTTTTTTCGCTTGTTACTCTGTTTACAGCTTGTTGTAATTCACTCCAAGTTGTATTCAATTCTTTCAAAAATAATTTTCCTGTTTCGGTAAGTGCGTAGTACTTACGTGGCGGTCCGCTAAGTGATTCTTCCCAACGATAGGAAAGTAAGCCGGCATTTTTTAGCCGCGTTAAGAGAGGATAAATTGTTCCCTCAACGACTAGCATTTTTGCGCCCTTTAAGGTATCTAATATGTCTGAGGTATAAGCTTCACCATCTTTTAAAATAGAAAGAATACAGTACTCCAGAACTCCCTTACGCATTTGTGCTTTTGTGTTTTCAATTTTCATAAGTCTGTTTTTACTTTAATTCAAATACTAGTTCGTCCTTACTGATTAGGTAACTTGAACGAAGATTTTTAATGTTTTCTGAACATTGAAAATTTTCATTTTGGGAAACGTCCTTCGCTGTATGCTGAAGGGTTTCTGCTGGTAGTATACTTAATACTAATCCTAACAAAATACTAACTAACGTGCTCATCTTCTGATTGATTTATGCCTTCTTCTGAATTTTCCTCTGAAGTTTCGGCGGTTGTTTTTATAAATGATATACTAATAGGGTAGTTGTATGATTTGCCTTTAGCGGCAGCCATTGTTGCTGTAATTACTGCATATAATTCGATTACAAAAAGACCAAATAATAATAAAGCTGCAATCATGAAAATAACAACAAACCCTGAAAAGTTTTTAATGTCTTGGATAGATACATAATCTACGGTGTGATCAATTGCTTCCACTAAGCTTACAAAATCTGTAGCATAGATTAATACAAATGGAAGACAGATTAATCCAATAACTATAGAATAAAGTATAATACTTAATTGAAAGTTAATCGCTTCTCTTCCGTGCTCATCTGTAAATGGTTTCTCTTTATTAAAAGACCATAATAATAAAGGAGCGATAAAATTACCGAAAGGAATAAAGTATTTCGAAAATGTCGATAAGTGCATTAATGATGCAACATTTTTTTGATTTTCTGATATAGTAGTATCCATTGTTTATTATTTTCTTATACAAATATATGTCTTTAAGATGGTATTATGTTACGCATAGTACTATAATTAACATTTCTTTAACATATTAAAATATGTAAATAGTTGATTATAAGTATTTTGAAGTTTTTGGCGTTTTGAAGAAAATAAGCTGTAAATATTGAATTCTTTAATTCGTAACTTTGTGATTCTAAATAAAAGTAAGAAAATGAAAAACTTTTTATTGCCAATATTCTTATTATTAGGGGTATTTGCACATTCTCAAATTGTAAATATCCCTGATGCTAATTTTAAGCATACATTATTAAATATAGCTTGTGTTGATACAAATAATGATGGCAGCCCTGATAGTGATGCAGATCTTAATAATGATGGTGAAATACAGGTAAGTGAAGCTGAAGCCGTTTGGTATTTATCTGTTTATAAACTGACAAGTGTTCCAGATTCAGAAAAAATTAGCTCATTAGAAGGAATTCAAAGCTTTACAAATTTAAGAAGACTAAAATGTTGGAATAATTTACTGACTGAACTAGATTTATCGCAAAATCTTAACCTTAATAGTTTAGATTGTAGATTAAATAGATTGACAACTTTAAATGTAAGTCAGAACACAGGACTATTTGGTTTAACTTGTAGCAGCAATTTATTAACTGATTTAGATGTAAGTAATAATGTAAATTTAAATAGTTTGAGATGCAGCGATAATATG
>JAHRWC010000061.1 GCA_019090365.1 Flavobacteriaceae bacterium | reverse complement strand
TTGTACTAAAATCATCATATTCTATATGCCATTGGACTTCATGGCCTACAAAAAATGAGGTTTGATTATGTGCATTAAGATAATGTAGGCAAGGTAATGAGTCATCGCAATGTGTCATATCTATAGTTGGTAATTCACTTAGTCGAGAACAACCTATAGGGTCAACATACTCTTCAATAAAATTATCTTCTAACAGATTTTCACTATCTCGATGAGATATGATGACTTTTGTAATGTCATAAGGTGTAAGTTCTGGGCCAAATTGATTAGTTAGATTAGTTCCATCATCAACTTCACCTATTAAATCCCAATTACCATAAAAATTAGCTTCGTTTCCTGTTTCTGCATAGGTTCCTAAAGCAACTACTTGTATAATAGTTTTCTTCTTTTTAATAAGTTTAATATATCCTGAAGTTTTAGATTTTATAAATACGTTAGAAACTATTGGGTTGTTAGCATCATTAATGTCTACGCTAAATGAACCTTTGTCACCTTTAAATTGTATAAGGTTTTTTTGAAATGAATTTGTAGAATTAAAAAGATAGATTTCTCCATTCACTAAATTTATTTCAGCTTCATAAAGGCCATTTTCACTTTCATAAACTGCAATTTTACCGTGTAACTCTTTGTTTGTGTTATGTCCAAACACACCTACATATTTTTTTGATTTTTCTGAAAGAGTTTCTTGAGCCCTTTTTTCAGTAACAAGATCTAAAGATTCGTCAATTGAATTTTCTTGAGAGCACCCTAAAAGAATAAAAAGAGTTAATGATAAGGTAAAATATTTCATACTAAAATGTTGAGGTTTTTTAGAAAGAATGTAAAAGTAATATATTAATATATAATGTTAAACATTTTAAAAATAAACTCTTACAAAAGGAAAGTAGGCATCAGCATAAACACTTTTAGATTCGTCGTAAAGCACATCATATTTTACACCAATAGTTACATTTCCAGCTGAATAACCTGCACCTAAAAATAAAGCTGGATACCAGTAATTGTCATCTTCAAAACCTAATGAATCATCCCATTCTCTAGAAACATTTAGCTCTTCAAATTCTGCTGAAAGTTGAAGTTCTCGAAATACATTAAACAAGCCAATTGCGCTTGCTCCAATAATTGTTGATGAATAAAAGTTTTTTTGTTTGTTATAAGTTCCATTAAGTCCAATTCCCATTGCAAATTGGTCATTTAATTGATAAATCGCACTTGGTGCTAGGGTTCCGCTAAAAAAGCCATCACCAAAACTAAGTCCAATTCCACCTCCGAAACGTACATGATCCCAAAATTGTTTTTCTTGATTTTGCCCTATAAGAGCAGCGTTAGAGCCTATTAATACTAAAAGAATTACAATTTTTTTAAAGTTTAATTTGAAATATTGAAGCATCATCATATATTTTATTTTTTAATTATATAAATCTATACATTAGAAAGATGTAATTTAGGGATTTATTGTATTTTTGTCCTGTTTTTACTATAAAATAAGACTTTTAAGCATCCATTTATGGACAAATATTCTTTTCTAAATGCGGTTCACCCTTCTTATATCGCAGAACTATACGAAATTTATTTAAAGACTCCAGATGAAATTGAGCAAGTTGGAGGGCCTTTTTTCAAGGTTTTGATTTTGGAATTGAAAGCGGTTCTTTAGAAGGATTAGGCATTGAAGGAAATCAAGAAGTTCCTGAAAATGTATTAAAGGAATTTCAAGTTATTAAATTGATTGATGGATATCGTACACGCGGACATTTGTTCACGAAAACAAATCCAGTTCGTGCAAGAAGGAAATATACCCCAACTTTAGATATTGAAAATTTTGGTTTAGCAGCTTCAGATTTACCACAACCATTTAAGGCTGGTGAAATCTTAGGCTTAAAAAATGCAACCTTAGATGAAATTATAAAACACCTTCAAACTGTTTATTGTGATTCTATTGGTGTTGAATATGTATATATTAGAAGACCTGAAGAAATTAAATGGATTCAGGAAAGATTAAACATAAATAGTAATCAGCCTAATTATACAAATTCACAGAAAAAACAAATCCTTGAAAAGCTTAATGAAGCAGTTTCTTTCGAAAATTTCTTGCATACTAAATATGTAGGTCAAAAACGATTTTCATTAGAAGGAGGAGAGAGTTTAATTCCTGGATTAGATATTTTAATTGAAAGTGCTGCAAACAAAGGAGTAAAAGAATTCGTTTTAGGAATGGCTCATAGAGGTCGATTAAATACATTGACTAATATATTTGGAAAAAGTGCCAAAGACATTTTTAGTGAGTTTGATGGCAAAGATTACGAAGAGGATATTTTTGATGGTGATGTGAAATATCATTTAGGTTGGACTTCTAAAAGAACAACGGTTACAGGAAAAGAAATTAATCTTAATATAGCTCCAAACCCTTCACATTTAGAAACTGTTGGAGCAGTAGTAGAAGGTATTGTTAGAGCGAAACAAGATCGAAATTATAAAGAAGACATAAGCAAAGTATTGCCAATTATTGTGCATGGAGATGCTGCAATTGCTGGACAAGGAATTGTATATGAAATAACTCAAATGGCTCAATTAGATGGCTATAAAACTGGAGGAACTATTCATATTGTCGTTAATAATCAAATTGGTTTTACGACCAATTATTTAGATGCTAGATCATCAACCTATTGTACAGATGTTGCAAAAGTAACATTGTCACCTGTACTTCACGTAAACGCAGATGATGCAGAAGCAGTAGTTCATGCGATGATTTTTGCATTAGATTTTAGGTTGCAATTTAAGAGAGATGTGTTTATCGATTTATTAGGATATCGTAAGTATGGACATAATGAAGGAGATGAGCCTCGATTTACACAACCTAAATTATATAAAGCTATTGCTAAGCATAAAAATCCTAGAGATATTTATGCGCAAAAATTGATTAGTCAAGGAATTATTGACTCAGATCATGTTAGTAAATTAGAAAAAGCTTATAAATTAAAGCTAGAAGAAAACCTTGAAGATTCAAGAAAGGAAGATAAAACCATTATCACTGAGATAATGAAGGAGGAGTGGGTTGGCTTTCAAATGGCTGAGCAGGATAAAATGATGGAGCCTATAGATACTACATTTAGTATTGAAGGTTTAACTGAACTTGCAACTTCTGTAACTGAATTGCCTTCGGATAAAAAATTCTTACGTAAAATATCAAGACTGATAGAAGCACGTAAAAAAATGTATTTTGAAGATAATAAATTAGATTGGGCGATGGCAGAAATGTTAGCTTATGCTACGTTATTAAAAGAAGGATACGATGTTCGTATTAGTGGGCAAGATGTTGAACGTGGAACTTTTTCTCACCGTCATGCAGTGGTTAAAGTAGAAGATAGTGAAGAAGAAATAGTGTTATTGAATTCTTTAAAAGGAGACCAAGGTGATTTCTATATCTATAACTCATTACTTTCTGAATATGGTGTTGTAGGTTTCGATTATGGTTATGCAATGGCTAGTCCAAAAACATTGACCATTTGGGAAGCACAATTTGGAGATTTTAGTAATGGTGCTCAGATTATGTTGGATCAATATATTTCTGCTGCTGAAGATAAATGGAAGCTTCAAAACGGATTGGTAATGTTGTTACCTCATGGTTACGAGGGTCAAGGAGCAGAACATTCTTCAGGAAGAATGGAACGTTACCTTCAGCTTTGTGCTTCAGATAATTTATTTATAGCCGATTGTTCTACGCCTGCAAATATGTTTCATTTGTTACGACGACAAATGAAAGCAGATTATAGAAAGCCACTTATCGTATTTACTCCGAAGAGTTTGTTAAGACATCCAAAAGCTGTTTCAACGAAAGAAGAGTTTGCAAACGGAAGTTTTCAAATGTTGATTGATGATGATGAAGTTTCTTCAGAAAAAATTAAAACATTGGTTTTTGTAACGGGTAAGTTTTATTACGACTTACTTGAAAAAAGAGATGAATTAAAAAGAGATGATGTAGCATTGGTTCGTTTAGAACAAATATTTCCATTACCAATCGAAATGATGAATGCTACCATTGAAAAATATAAGAATGCAGCTGATATTGTTTGGGCACAAGAAGAGCCTAAAAATATGGGAGCCTATGGGCACCTTTTAATGCATTATGATAAAGCCAAAAATTTTAGAGTGTGTAGTAGAAAAATTTATGCAGCACCAGCTTCTGGAAGTTCTGTTCGATCTAAGGCTAGACACAATAAAGTAATTGATGAAGTTTTTAATAACAATATTAAATAGTGACTAATACCCAATAAAATAAAAGATATAAGATTATGGCATTAGAAATGAGAGTTCCTTCTCCAGGAGAATCTATAACAGAAGTTGAAATAGCTGAATGGTTAGTTGCCGATGGAGATTGGGTAGAAAAAGACCAAGCTATTGCAGAAGTTGATAGTGATAAGGCTACCTTAGAATTACCTGCTGAAGCTAGTGGAATTATTACACTAAAAGCTGAAGAAGGTGATGCAGTGGCAGTAGGTGCTGTAGTGTGTTTAATTGATACTGAAGCTGCAAAACCAGAAGGAGCTGGCGAAACAGTTGTGGCTAAAACCACTGAAGCTCCTGTAGAGAATGTTGAAACTCCTTCAACTCCAACAGCAGATACATATGCAACAGGAACTCCTTCTCCAGCAGCAAGAAAAATACTAAGTGAAAAAGGAATGGACCCAGCTTCAATCCTAGGAACTGGAAAAGATGGACGAATAACCAAAGAAGATGCGATAAAAGCAGTTCCTTCAATGGGAACAAAAGGCGAAGATGACAGAGGATCAAATCGTAAAAAACTTTCAATGCTTCGTAGAAAAGTAGCTGAAAGATTAGTTTCTGTAAAAAATGAAACAGCAATGTTAACTACTTTTAATGAAGTAGATATGACTGCTATTTTTGATATCCGTAAACAATACAAAGAGCAATTTAAAGAGAAGCATAGTGTAGGATTAGGGTTTATGTCATTCTTTACCTTAGCGGTAGTTCGAGCATTAGAATTATTTCCTGATGTAAATTCGATGATTGATGGAGATTATAAAATCACCTATGATTATAAAGATATTTCAATTGCAGTTTCTGGCCCAAAAGGATTAATGGTACCAGTAATAAGACATGCAGAAAACTTATCGTTTAGAGGAGTGGAAGCTGAAGTGAAACGTTTGGCAATAAGAGCAAGAGACGGACAAATTACAGTTGATGAAATGACAGGAGGTACTTTTACTATTTCTAATGGAGGTGTGTTTGGAAGTATGTTATCAACTCCAATACTTAATCCACCACAAAGTGGAATTTTAGGAATGCATAATATAGTTGAACGCCCTGTTGCTGTAAATGGTAAAGTTGAAATTAGACCTATTATGTACTTAGCACTTTCATATGATCATAGAATCATTGATGGTAAAGAATCGGTTGGGTTTTTAGTAGCAATTAAAGAAGCATTAGAGAACCCTACAGAATTGTTAATGGAAAATAACATTGAATCTGCTTTAGAATTATAAAACTAAAATGAGTTTAAATAATAAAACCCTTTTCAATTAGATTGAAAAGGGTTTTTAATTTGGTTAGTTTACAAGATTTATTAACCT
>JAHRWC010000060.1 GCA_019090365.1 Flavobacteriaceae bacterium | reverse complement strand
TATAAGAGACAGGTTTTCAGTCTTTTATTGATAGGCTTACGAAAATAAGAGCTATTCTTACCTTTGTTCAATCTGACAAAGTCTTTAGGTAATCGTTTAGGGTTTGACTTATAATACTCTTGAATATTTTCAACATGTTTTAATGCTTCATTAAATGATAAAGATAGTTCTGAATTTATCCAAATAGCAGCAAACTCTTCTTCAAAACAGGACAATATTTCTGGAAAATGATTAAAGTTTAATTCTATTAAATTCTCATAATTCTCTCCTCCTTTTTTAGTCCAATTATAACTCCCTGTAATTAATTTAATAGGTTGTTGATCTATAAGTAAGCAAATAGATTTATGATGCAGCAACCCTAGACTGGCATTGTAGTTCCAACGTAATTTATTTTGTTCTTCATCCCAGAGATAGGGTTGATCATATTTAAATCTTACCTGTATATTTTTAATGTTTTTTTCCGCTAGACCTCTTGTTTTTCTTTCTTCTGAATTTGAAATATTTCCCCAATCTGCTAAAATCCTAATCATCAAATTTGGGTTTCCTTTTGCAATTTCCAAAAGTTGATTACTTATTATTTCTTCAGTAAATGAGAAGACCATTATTTGAATCTCTATTTCTCTTTTTTCATCAAGCTGACTCACTTCCTGAAGCATATGAGAAACAATTGAAATAAGTGAAGTTTCTGAAGAACTAGAAAAAAAAGGCTTAATCATTTGTATAACTAATCATGTAAAAATTACAACAATCAATATAGGTATAAAACAACAAAACACCCAAAAAGGGTGTTTTGCTAATATATTAATTCAGTAGGTTACACGTCAATATTCGCATAAACAGCATTCTTTTCAATAAACTCTCTACGAGGTGGCACTTCGTCACCCATTAACATTGAGAACACACGATCTGCTTCAGCCCCACTATCAATTACAACTTGACGTAAAGTACGTGCTGAAGGTTTCATGGTAGTATCCCATAATTGTTCTGCATTCATTTCCCCAAGACCTTTATAACGTTGAATTTTAGAACCTTCTCCATATTCTTTCTGTAAAACATCACGTTCTTCATCATTCCAAGCATAGGCTTTTTTGGCACCTTTTTTAACTAAATACAAAGGAGGTGTTGCAATATAAACGTGTCCATTCTCGATTAACTCTTTCATATACCTAAAGAAAAAGGTTAGAATCAAAGTTTCAATATGACTACCATCGACATCGGCATCACACATGATTACAACTTTATGATAACGCAACTTTTCAATGTTCAATGCTTTACTGTCTTCTTCTGTACCTATGGTAACTCCTAAGGCGGTAAAAATATTTCGAATTTCCTCGTTTTCAAAAACTTTGTGTTGCATTGCTTTTTCAACATTCAAAATTTTACCACGCAAAGGCAATATTGCTTGAAACATTCTATCACGGCCTTGTTTTGCAGTTCCACCTGCCGAATCTCCCTCAACTAAAAATACTTCACATTTTTCTGGATCTTGTTCAGAACAATCTGAAAGCTTCCCTGGTAGACCTCCTCCACTCATCACTGTTTTACGTTGCACCATTTCACGTGCTTTACGTGCAGCATGACGTGCTGTAGCAGCTAATATTACTTTTTGAACAATGGTTTTAGCATCATTCGGGTTTTCTTCAAGGTAGTTTTCAAGCATTTCTGAAACTGCCTGACTTACTGCTGAAGAAACCTCTCTGTTTCCTAATTTTGTTTTAGTTTGTCCTTCAAATTGAGGTTCTGCTACTTTTACAGAAATAATAGCTGTTAATCCTTCACGGAAATCGTCACCAGCTATGTCAAATTTCAATTTATCTAACATCCCTGATGCATCCGCATACTTTTTTAAAGTATGAGTAAGACCTCTTCTAAAACCTGATAAATGAGTTCCACCTTCATGTGTATTAATATTGTTTACATATGAATGTAAATTCTCACTATACGAGGTATTATAAATCATAGCTACTTCTACAGGGATATTATTTTTCTCCCCTTCCATCGAAATAACATCTGCGATAATAGGCTCACGTGTTTCATCTAAAAACTGAATAAATTCTTTTAATCCTTCAGTACTAGTAAATTCTTCAGTTACAAATTCACCTTTCTCATCTTTTTCACGTTTATCTGTAATAGTAATTGTAATTCCTTTATTCAGAAAAGACAATTCACGTAAACGACTTGAAAGTGTTTCATAATTATACTCTAAGGATTGCTGAAAGATTTCATGATCAGGCTTAAAAGTAACAAGGGTACCTCTATAATCTGTATCACCAACAGGCTTTGCAGGATACATTATTTTTCCACGTTCATACTCTTGCTCCCAAATTTTCCCATCTCTGTGAACAGTTGCCTTTAAATTAGCTGATAATGCATTTACAACTGAAACACCTACACCGTGTAATCCACCAGACACTTTATATGAATCTTTATCGAACTTACCTCCGGCACCAATCTTAGTCATTACAACTTCAAGAGCAGAAACACCTTCTTTTTTATGAATATCAACAGGAATTCCACGACCATTATCTTTTACAGTGATAGAATTGTCTTCATTGACCCAAACATCGATTTTATCACAATAGCCTCCCATTGCCTCATCGATAGAGTTATCAATCACTTCATATACCAAATGGTGCAAACCTCGTACGCCAACATCTCCAATATACATGGAGGGTCTCATGCGCACATGTTCCATTCCTTCTAAGGCCTGAATACTATCGGCACCATAGCTACCTTTTTTCTGTTCTTCACTCATATATTTATTCGTTGTTTTTAGTCAAAATTTTCAATACAAACAAATATAACAAAACCCCTAATAACACAACCGTTTTCGCTTATTTATCACCATGAAGTTATTAACAAATTGACGTGATAAAATCACCTTGATTTAAATAATTAAATAAAAGTCTTTTTTCGTGTTAAGTCTGGTAAGTCTTCACGACAAATCGAACAAATAAATTAAATTGAAAATTAACAAATTCTTGTTAGTTTTTTATTTTCTGAAATGTAATTTTAATACCTAAAAACATAACAAATGAAAAAATTCACTACAATTTCAACTTTCGTATTTGCATTATTAATGATGGTAAGTACTAATATGCAAGCTCAAAAATTTAGCTCTTTAGACAAAAGTCCGTTAGATATAGCTTCTTACCCTAGCAGCTATAAGAATTCAGACAAAGAAATGAAGGTAATTTATAGTAGACCTCAACTAAAGGATCGGTCTTTAAGCAAATTAGCTCCCAATGGAAAGGTTTGGAGAACTGGTGCAAATGAAGCAGCAGAATTAGTACTATACAAAGATTTTAATTTAGGAGGAACTGCTGTCAAAGCAGGTACATATAGTTTGTTTACAATTCCTGGAGATAAGGAATGGACGATTATTTTAAGCTCAGATTTAAATGTTTGGGGATCTTATTCATACAATAAAGCAAATGATGTAGCTAGAATTAATGTTCCGGCTTCAACAAATAAAGACTCAATTGAAGCTTTTTCTATAGCATTAGAAGAAGGTGAAAATGGTGTTGATATGTACTTAGCATGGAGTTCAACTATTGTAAAAGTTCCATTTACAAAATAAGTTTATTCTTATCGTAAACAAAAAAAGCCTTTAGAATTCTAAAGGCTTTTTTTGTTTTAAGGAATATTTAAATACTTATGAGTTTGTAATGAAACAATCCATTTCGGATTATTCATCACATAATCTACTATTTGCGGCATCATTTTATCACGATTGCTCCATTCTGGTTGTAAATATAAAATACAATCATCATTTACTTTTTCGGCTTGTTCTTCAGCAAAACGAAAATCATCTTTATTGTAAATAATCATTTTCAGTTCATTTGCATTTTTATATACATCTTCTTTAGGCAACTTATTCTTCTTTGGAGATAAACAAATCCAATCCCATTGCCCTGTTAATTGATAAGCACCAGAAGTTTCAATATGAACTGTCATTCCTTGTTCTTTAAATAAAGAAGTCAATGGATTCATATCCCAAATTAAAGGCTCACCTCCTGTAACAACAACAGTATTCGAATATTTTGAAGCGTTCGAAACTATTGTTTCAGTATTCGTAGGCGGATGTAAATCTGCATCCCAGCTTTCCTTTACATCGCACCAATGACATCCAACATCACAACCACCTATTCTTACAAAATAAGCCGCTTTTCCTTTATGATACCCTTCTCCTTGAATCGTATAAAACTCTTCCATCAATGGAAGCATTTCACCTTTATCAACCAATTGTTTTATTTCTTTCTGCATAGTTGGCAAAGGTACATATTATCGACTTTTAAATAAGTGAAAAATATATTAATACTTTTTTAAGCCACGAATATTTCAGTAGCTTGCTTACAATTATTACTTTTAACAAAAATTAGTTAAATGGCAGATAAACAAGCTTTTTTCGATCTTATAAATGAAGGAAACAAAACTAAAGGAGAAGCAATCACTTTAGGAGCGGCAATGCTTGATGGTGAAACTGTAACAAATGCCCTAGTTAAAATTCCATTAAAAACTTTAAACCGTCACGGTTTAATAGCTGGTGCAACAGGTACAGGTAAAACTAAAACATTACAAGTTTTAGCTGAAAATCTTTCAGAAAAAGGAATTCCAGTTTTATTAATGGACATGAAAGGCGATTTAAGTGGAATCGCACAACCAAGTCCAGGGCATCCAAAAATTGATGAACGTCATGAAAAAATAGGAATCCCATTTGATGCTAAAAAATTTCCTGTTGAAATATTATCGCTTTCAGATCAAAAAGGAGTTAGACTTCGTGCTACTGTTAGTGAATTTGGACCTGTATTACTTTCAAGAATATTACAAGTTTCTGAAACGCAAGCAGGAATCATTTCTGTTATTTTTAAGTATTGTGATGACAATAAACTTCCATTATTAGATTTAAAGGATTTTAAGAAAATTCTTCAATATTCTACGAATGAAGGAAAGAAAGAATTTGCTGATAACTACGGAAGAATTTCACCGGCTTCAACGGGAGCCATTTTAAGAAGAGTTGTTGCTTTAGAACAACAAGGAGCTGATTTATTTTTTGGAGAAAAATCGTTTGACACTGATGATCTTCTAAGAGTTGATGAGAATGGAATGGGCTATATTAATATCGTACGGTTAACCGATATTCAAGATCGTCCTAATCTTTTCTCAACATTCATGCTTTGTTTATTAGCTGAAATATATTCTACTTTTCCTGAGCAAGGAGACAGTGGAAGGCCAGAGTTAGTTATATTTATTGATGAAGCTCATTTAATTTTTAATGAAGCAAGTCGAGCACTAATTAATCAGATTGAAAGTATTGTAAAGCTAATTCGTTCTAAAGGAGTAGGGTTATATTTTGTAACTCAAAACCCGACAGATGTTCCTGATGCAGTATTAAGTCAGTTAGGGTTAAAAGTTCAACATGCATTACGTGCCTTTACAGCAAAAGATAGAAAAGCTATTAAATTAACTGCTGAAAATTATCCTTTATCTAAATATTATAAGACTTCAGAAGTTTTAACATCTTTAGGGATTGGAGAGGCTTTAGTTACTGCATTAAATGAAAAAGGAATCCCAACTCCGTTAGCCGCAACAATGCTTCGTGCACCAATGAGTAGAATGGATGTTCTTGAAGAAGACGAATTAAAAGAGGTGTTAGATGCTTCAACTTTAATTAAAAAATACAATAAAGAAGTTGATCGAGAAAGTGCTTATGAGCTATTAAATGAAAAAATAGAAGCAGCTGAAAAAGAAGAAGTAAAAAGAAAGGTTCGTGAAGAAAATGAAGCAATTGAAAGATCATCATCACGATCTTCGTCAAAAAGTCGAAGCAGAAGAAGCACAAGACAAAACCCATTTGTAAAAGTTCTAACAAGCCCTACCGTTATAAGAAGCGTATTAGGGATTTTAGGAAAAATGTTACGTTAATAAAATTAGTATATTTATACCCATGAAAAAAACACTGTTATTAGGAGCTATAATCTCCATTTTATTTATTCAATGCGGAAAAGAAACTGACCCTTTTTTAATTCAGAAAGGAGCTATTGGAAATCTTACCCATAAAAATGCAATGAAACAAATAGATTCTATTTTCTCAAATGATTCTATTGTAAAATTAAATCCTATAAAAAATGCAATAGGTACTCAAGGTGAGGTTGAAGTCTTTGAAAAAGGAGGAGCGAAATTAATGTTATTATCACCAAATGATGAAAGCGATCCTGAATCTAAAATTACAAATATCCAAATATTTGACAGTAGATATAAGACTATAAAAGGATTAAATTCTGAAAGTACTTTTAAAGAAGTAAAAGACAATTATATTATTTCAGATATTGAAACTACCATTAGTTCAGTTGTTGTTTTTCTTGAAGACAGTGAACTATATATCACTATTGACAAAAAAGAACTTCCAGAAGATTTACGATACAATTCAAGTTTAAAAATTGAAGCGTCTCAAATTCCAGACAAAGCAGTATTCAAATATTTTATGCTTGGATGGGATCTTGAAGACGAAGAAGTAATTAATTAATAATTACATATAATTTTAATATTGAAGCCTTCAGAAATGAAGGCTTTTTTTATTAAGTGGAATTTAGTACTTTAGGTATCAAATCTTTTTTTAAATGAGCATCATTAGGCAAACTTTAAATTCAAAAAAGAGTTTAGTAATTATTCTTCTTTTATTGATTTTCGCCATTACATTTGAAACTTTTCAGCAATTGTATTACCTAAAAAGGTTTAATCTCGCTGAAGATGTATCTTTTTTTCATATTTTAAAATTACAATCGTATCGATGGATTGTATGGATGATTCTTGGATTACTACTTGTGATTTATGCAAAAAGAGAAGCTTCAAAAATTCCTTA
>JAHRWC010000059.1 GCA_019090365.1 Flavobacteriaceae bacterium | reverse complement strand
CGTCGACCACCGCGATCTACACTCGACTAGTCGTCGGCAGCGTCAGATGTGTATAAGAGACAGCTTTTATAACTTTAGGTGCCGGAGGAGGTGGAATATTTGAATCAATGTCATTTACACCTTTTATTACTTTAACAGGAGGTGGAGGAGGTGGAATATTTGGAAAAGGCTCAGCATTTCTTTTTTGCTTAGAAGTCATTAAATTATATAAATAATTTAGTCTTTCAACTTCACTCTTCTTAATAATCATTCTTCCAGCATCTTGAGAGTTATACTTCTTTGCTAGCTTGTTGTATTCTGCAATCTGCTGTTTAGTTGCGCCTTCTTGTTCCGTATATGATTCGATTAAAGTATTTTCTTTTTCAATTTCTACTTTAGAACTAAAACTGAAAAGTAATAAAGAAAATAAGGGTAACATTAAAAGGCTTTTTAGCCAAATTGATTTTTTTGATGTTTGTGTTTTCATAACTGTAAATCGTTTTTTGATGAATGAATAATTAATGGCATTTGCCAATGGACTATAATTTGCATTTGATGAGAATGCTAATAGTATTTTTTGATAATTTGTTGTTGTAATTCCACTTTTTAGAACCGCTTGATCGGCAAGAAATTCATGGTTTAATTTTATTGATTTATTAAAAATGTATAGAATAGGATGAAACCAAAAGATAACTTGAATAAGTTCTATTATTAATATGTCAATAGAATGTTTTTGATTTGCATGTGTTTGTTCATGAAGTATAACTTCTTTTGGAATTAATTGTTTTTCAAACTTCTTTTTATTAAAAAATATAAAATTTAAAAAAGTATGGGGCACTATTGATTCTTTTAATAGTACACTAGTGAAAGTTTCTGTTTTAACTTTTTTATTGCGCTTTATTCTGAAAAATATTTGTAATAAATTTGCAATAAACTTTATACTAAAGATTACTACACCAATACTATAAATAGACCAAAGCGAATATATAAGAATGTCTGAAAATTGAATACCTGAATCTGAATCGACAATAAGATTATTAATGTTTTCATTAATTACAGCTTCACTAGATTCCACATAGTAAGTGAATGTTATAAAAGGTATAATTAACGAGATAATTACAGATGCCAATAAAAAATATCTTTTAAAGACATGAAAATTTTCTTTTTCTAATAAAAGTTTATAGAAAATGAGAAGAATACTCAAACAAGCACTAAATTTTAATATGAATATCAACATCACTATTTCTTTTTAATTTCTAAATCGATTAATGCTTTTAAATCTTTTAATTCTTCTTTTGTTAAATTTGTTTCAGAAGTGAAAAATGAAGCAAATTGGGAAGCACTATTGTTGAA
Source organism: Flavobacteriaceae bacterium (assembly GCA_019090365.1). Taxonomy (GTDB): domain Bacteria; phylum Bacteroidota; class Bacteroidia; order Flavobacteriales; family Flavobacteriaceae; genus Marifrigoribacter. The sequence continues at coordinate 1,210 of JAHRWC010000059.1, read as the reverse complement.
AAAGTTTTTGATCAGCCCATTCATATGAGTTGAAAAATAATCAGATTTTTTAACTAAAGGGAAATATTGTCTAGAGTTTCCCATTTGATTATAGGATACAAACCCTTTATCAATCATTCTTTTTAAAAGAGTGGCAATGGTTGTTGTTGCGGGTTTGGGGTCTTGATAAGTTTCAAGCAAGTCTTTCATAAAAGCTTTTTCATGCTTCCATAAAATTTGCATTAATTGTTCTTCAGTGTTTGATAATTTCATTCTCTACAATCTTAGAATTGATTCTACAAACATAGAGCTTATATTTTAATTCTACAAATGTAGAGGTGAAAATATTATTTTCTGAAGAAACCCTTTTTTATCCACTGCTCTTTCCAGATTGGCCAAAATTCATTGATCTGTTCTAAAGAGACATTATGCTTTTTAATTAGCTTGTCTTTTACTTGAGGGATTGAAAACCCTTCTTTTAAATAGGTTAGAAAATAATATTGTCCAATATTAATATCCTGAAAAGTTAATTGATATTCATGTCTAAGGATGACACAAAATGTTGGTTTTGCAAAAGGCAGTTCTGGTTTTAAGTCATTAGCAAAATCGGTATAATATGCTCGAATAGGAAATTGAAACTGAAATGGATAACAAACAGGAATCAGTTGTAAAGATTCGTCATTTATATTGCTAGTTACAAGTTTATAATCTTCTTCAGCTTTTTCTTCAAAAATTATATTTATTGCATATTCAAACTGTGCTAACTCAATCATAAAATCAGGCCATTCTTCTTTTATAACTTGATCTTTATCAGGTCGAGTTGCCTCAAGATATTCAGCAAAATTCTTTCCTAGTGCAATTAAATTGTAGTTTTTTGAAGGGTAATGATGTAGATATTCATCAGCAAAAGCGATAAATAAATCTTCACCTAGAGCATATTCTAAGGCAGTAAATTGTTTGGACATACAATCTCGTAACCTTGCGATATAACTACGTTGATATATGGCCAAATGACTTTCTGCGTTTAATCTTTTTGAAGATTTTACAATTGTATCGACACTTAACTCTTTAGTTTCTTGTGCTGTTTTATAAGGATTTAACAATAGTTCTTGCATCCATTTTTGGACTGTACCTAAAGGGAATGTAGCTTTTTTTGTCATGTTCTATTTAGTTACATCACTCAAAACATTAGGAACCATAAAATTAATTGGGTTCGATATAGCAGCTTCTT
>JAHRWC010000058.1 GCA_019090365.1 Flavobacteriaceae bacterium | reverse complement strand
TTAGCTATTTTAGCAGTAGGTGCAATGGTATTAAGCGGAATTAAAAAAATAGCAAAATAATGGCAAGAAGAGCAACACCCGAAGTTAATGCAGGATCTATGGCAGATATCGCATTCCTACTTCTTATTTTTTTCCTAGTTACAACTACGATAGAAAAAGATAAAGGGATTGCTAGACAGTTGCCTCCAATGGAAGAGCAAAAACCTGAAGACAAAGTAATTATTAAGGAACGTAATTTATTTATTGTTAATGTAAATAAAAATGACCAATTACTTGTTGAAGATGAATTAATGCAGTTAAAAGATTTACGTCAAGCTGCTATTGATTTCTTGGATAATGGAGGAGCAGCATCAAATAGTCCAGAGTATTGTAACTATTGTAAAGGGAAAAGAAGTTCTGATTCATCAGATAATCCTGATAAAGCAATTGTTTCTGTACAAAACGATAGACTAACTTCATATAAAATGTACATTAATGTACAAAATGAATTAGTTGCTGCGTATAATTATTTAAGAGATAGAGAATCACAACGTCTTTACGGTTGGAAATTTACGGAAGTAAAAAAAGCTATAGATGAAGGGAATTTTAACGGTAATGTAAGTGCTACAGAAGATAAGCTGAAAAACATACAGACGTTATTTCCACAGAAATTATCTGAAGCAGAACCGAAAAAGAAAGGATCATAAATTTAAAAGAATATGTCAAAATTTAATAAGAAAAAAAGTGGCGCTTTGCCTCCAATTTCAACAGCATCTTTACCGGATATTGTATTTATGTTATTATTCTTCTTTATGGTTGTAACTGTATTGCGAGATAGTAATTTGTTAGTACAAAACAAGTTGCCGAAAGCAGATCAGGTTGAGAAACTTAAAAAAGATAGATCTATTTATATTTATGCTGGTAAACCTAGTGATGCATATAAAGATAAATATGGAACAGAAGGTAGAATCCAAATTGGAGATAAATATACCGACGTTTCAAATTTAAGACCTGCTCTTGAAGGATTAAGAGGTAAACTACGTCCTGAACTTCAAAATAAAGTAATGGTTGCTTTAAAAGTAGATGAAGAAACGAATACAGGATTAGTTTCAGATATAAAACAAGAACTTAGAGAAGCTAATATGTTGAAACTAATTTATATTACCTCACCAGGTAATGAATTAGATCAATAAATAATATTCAGAATTTTAAAAAGCGCCTTGATTATATAATCAAGGCGCTTTTTTTTTAGTTATAATCAAATTAATTTATCTTTATCTAATGTTATTTAAATTCCAATACATAATCAATCTATTATTCGTTTTCTTAAGTTATATATGTGTAGCTCAAGATACAATACCATCGATTGAGGAAGATCATAGATATCGTGAAGATCAATTTTATATGGGTGTTTCATATAATCTTATATCTTCAGCACCTAATGACGTAAAATTAAAAGGTGTATCTGGGGGAATTCAATTAGGATTCCTTAGAGATATGCCAATCAATGAAAAACGAAATTTAGCAGTTGCAGTAGGGTTAGGATTAACTTTAGATCAATTTGGACAAAATCTTTTTATAGATGAAGATAATGTTGGCGAAACAATTTTTACGGTTTTAGATAGTGATGTAGAATATACTAGTAACCGATTTAGTTTTGCAACTGTAGAAATCCCTTTTGAATTTCGTTGGAGAAGTTCTACACCCTCGACCTTTAAATTTTGGAGAGTTTATACTGGAATTAGAGTTGGATATTCGTTTTGGAATAATGCTAACCTTAAACAATCTGGGGTAAAAATATCTACTTCTAACATCAATGAATTTGACCCCTTACGTTTGGGGGCTACATTAAGTTTTGGTTATAGTACTTTTAATTTTTTCGCATATTATAGCCTTAACCCATTCTTCAATGATGCAGTAACTACTGATGGTCAAAAAGTAGATATGAAAGCTTTAAAAGTTGGAATAATCTTTTATATATTATAACCAAAAGTTAAGCATAATTAATTGTGGTACAACTCCAATAAAAAACCCTGTAATAAGCTCTGGTACGGTATGAGAGTTTGTATGAAGCCTTGAAGAAGCTACCCATCCATTACAAATAAAGAAAATTGCAATTCCCAACAATAAATTTACTTGAAAGTGAATGCTTAATGCTATTATAAACATAGTAACGCCAGCAATTCCCATTTGATGTAAGCTTGCCTTAAATTTAAAAAATACTAGTATTAAAGCACTAATAGAGGTACATAGTATACCTAAAAAAAAGTAATACATTTCAATACTTTCATAAGGTGAAAAAACCATTTTAAGAATCAATAATATTAAAATACATTGAATCATTAATGGGTATTTTCGTTCTTCAACACTTTTTAAATGAATAGAAGAAATAACTCTTAAATTCTGTAATAAAAAGAAAGTAATAATCGGGATTAGAATAGTGATAATTATTATTGCAAAAATCTTTGATTGAACTATTAAAGGTTCAGTAAAGCGTGGAGTAATATTGTAATAAGTAATAGCTCCTAAAAGTGGAATAAAAAGAGGGTGAAATAAATAGGCAGCTAAACGTAAAAATATATTCATATAATTATATTTTTTTACGAAGCCTAGCGACTGGTAAATCTAATTGTTCTCTATATTTTGCTATAGTTCTTCTTGCAATTGGATAGCCTTTTTCTTTTAATAATTTTGCTAGTTTATCATCTGTTAAAGGTTTTCTTTTATTCTCTTCTGAAATAATAATTTTTAAAATATTCTTGATTTCTCTAGTTGAAACATCCTCACCTTGATCATTTTTCATCGATTCACTGAAAAATTCCTTAATTAATTTAGTTCCATAAGGCGTATCGACATATTTACTATTAGCAACTCTTGAAACAGTAGATACATCCATATTAATTTCATCAGCAATATTCTTTAAAATCATGGGTTTTAACTTCTGCTCATCTCCGGTTAAAAAATATTCTTTTTGGTGATGCATTATTGCATTCATTGTAATGAATAAAGTTTGTTGGCGTTGTTTAATTGCATCAATAAACCACTTCGCAGCATCTAGTTTCTGTTTAATAAATAACACGGCATCTTTTTGAGACTTCGATTTTTCTTTAGCTACTTTATACCCTTTCAGCATTTCTGTATAATCTCTAGAAACATGAAGTTCGGGAGCATTCCTTCCATTTAAGGTTAATTCTAATATTCCATCAACTATTTTAATTGCAAAATCGGGGACTACATGCTCAATGATTCGGTTAGAACCTGAAAAAGCACCTCCTGGTTTCGGATTTAAATGTTCGATTTCTAAAATAGCATTTCTTAATTGTTCTTCAGAAATATTAAATTTTGCAATTAACTTTTTATAATGCTTTTTTGTAAAGTGATCGAAAGACTCTTCAATAATTCGTATTGCTAAATCAACTGAAATATTAGACTCTTTTCTTTGTAATTGTATAGTTAAGCATTCTTGTAAATTTTGGGCTCCAACTCCAGCTGGATCTAAACTTTGAACTATGCTTAATACTTTTTTAATTTTTTCTTCGGAAGTAAAAACATTCTGCGTAAAAGCCAAATCATCAACGATGTCTTGAAGATCTCTACGAATGTATCCACTTTCATCTACACTACCAATTAAGAATTTTGCAATCTCCTTTTCTTCTTCAGTTAATCGGAAGGTTGTTAGTTGCTGATTTAAATGTTGATTAAATGATGTGCCTGACGCATAAGGAACTTGCTTGTCTTCATCATCTGCACTTTGATTATTTGCGTTTAAACGATAACTTGGAGTTTCATCATCACTTAAATAATCATCAATATTTATTTCAGCTTCAATTATTTCATTGCCATCTTCTAAATCTGAATCTTGCGAATCGAAATCTAAGTCTTCATCATAATTATCTTCTTCATCCTTGCCACCTTCTAATGCAGGATTCTCTTCCATTTCTTGTGAAATTCGTTGCTCAAAAGCTTGGGTAGGTAATTGAATCAACTTCATGAGTTGAATCTGTTGTGGAGATAGCTTTTGTGAAAGCTTAAAATTTAATTGTTGTTTGAGCATTGTATATATAACTATGCTATAAATTTAAAAAAAAACAACCTACTTATAGAGTAAAGTAGGTTGTTTTCCTAAAATCATTTAATATTTTCTATGTATTGCTTAAAAACTTGCGTTTCCAGGAGTTCTTGGATAAGGAATTACATCTCTAATATTCCCCATACCAGTAACAAATTGCACTAATCTTTCAAATCCTAATCCAAAACCACTATGAACAGCAGTTCCAAATTTACGTAGGTCTAAATACCAGTATAATTCATCTTGTGGAATTCCCATGTCTTCCATCTTTTGTTTTAGGACATCATAACGTTCTTCTCTTTGAGATCCTCCAACGATTTCTCCTATCCCTGGAAACAATACATCCATTGCTCTTACGGTTTTACCATCGTCATTTAAACGCATGTAAAACGATTTAATGTCTGCTGGATAATCAAATAAGATTACAGGACATTTAAAGTGTTTTTCAACTAAAAAACGTTCATGCTCACTTTGTAAGTCAGCTCCCCATTCGTTGATTAAATATTTAAATTTTTTCTTTTGGTTAGGTTTAGAACGTTTTAATATTTCGATAGCTTCTGTATATGAAACGCGTTTAAAATTATTTGAAATAATAAACTCCAATTTTTCACGAAGCGGCATTTCACTTCTTTCAGCTTGTGGTTTCGTTTTTTCAACATCTAAAAGTCTTTGTTCTAAAAACTCAAGATCTTCAGCACAATGTTCTATTGCGTAATTCACAACATATTTTATAAAGTCTTCAGCAAGATCCATATTCCCATCTAGGTCACAAAAAGCAACTTCAGGTTCTATCATCCAAAACTCTGCTAAATGACGTGAGGTATTTGAATTTTCAGCTCTAAAAGTTGGTCCAAACGTATATACTTTTCCTAATCCCATTGCGTAAGTTTCAGCTTCAAGTTGACCACTTACGGTAAGGTTGGTTTCTTTTTCGAAAAAATCTTGTTTATAGTCTACATTTCCTTCTTCATTTAAAGGAGCAGATTTAGCATCTAAACCAGTTACTCTAAACATTTCTCCAGCACCTTCTGCGTCACTACCTGTAATAATAGGAGTGTGCATATAGTTAAAGCCATTTTTCTGAAAGTATTCATGAACAGCAAAAGATAATTTTGAACGCGTACGCATTACAGCACTAAATGTGTTGGTACGCACACGCAAATGAGCTTGTTCTCTTAAAAACTCTAAGCTATGACGTTTTGGAGATAAAATTGTTTTTTTTACTTCTTCTGGATCAGCTTCACCTAAAATTTCAACTTTAGAAACTTGTATTTCAACATTTTGTCCTTTTCCTTGACTTTCAACTAAATTACCAACAACTTTAATAGCTGCACCAGTTGTAATTTTTTTCAGAAGCGTTTCCTCAAAATTTTCAAAATTAACTACGCATTGCAAGTTCTTAATTGTAGAACCATCATTTAAAGCAATAAATCGATTACTTCTGAATGATCGTACCCAACCGTTAATAACTACCTCATGTAATGAAGGTTCACTTTGTAATAAATCTTTAATGTATTTTGTTTGCATGGTATTAATTTGAAAGGTCAAAGATACTTATCTGAATTTAATTTTCAGAATATAGAATTCAGAATTATGTCTTATTCAGTTTCTTCTGATTTATCTATTTCTTTATCTGTGTATATTTTTAATGATGGTTTTTTAAGGGTATTCTTGTTAGCAATACTTCTTTCTAGAGAAAGTAGTAAAGAAGGTAATAATACTAGGTTAGAAAGCATTGCAAATAATAAGGTGATAGAAACAAGTATTCCTAATGCTACAGTACCTCCAAAACTAGATATTGCAAATACTGAAAATCCAAAAAACAGAACGATTGAAGTATAAAACATACTTACTCCTGTTTCTCGTAGAGCAGCAAAAACGGACTTTCTTATTCGCCAATGATTTGCAATTAGCTCTTGTCTGTATTTGGCTAAAAAGTGAATAGTGTCATCGACTGATATTCCAAAAGCAATACTAAATACAAGTATTGTTGAAGGTTTAATAGGAACTCCAATGATTCCCATAAGTCCAGCAGTAATAATTAATGGAAGAAGGTTAGGGATTAATGAAACTAAAATCATTTTTAAACTTCTAAACATCCACGCCATGAAAATTGCAATTAAAAAAATAGCTAATGAAAGCGATATAATTAAATTGTTTACTAAGTATTTTGTTCCTTTTTGAAATACTAAAGCTTTACCAGTTAGAATTACATCATAACGATCGGATGGAAAAATTTTATCAATTTTTACTTTTAAATCTTCTTCAATTCTATCAAAACGCTCAGTCTTCGTATCCTTCATAAAGATGGTCATACGAGCATATTGCCCTGTACTATCCACATAACTTTTTAATAAATCAGTATCATTGGTGCTACTCTTCGCATAGGAAAGTAAAAAGGATCGCTCTTGACTATTTGGTAATTGATAGTATTCAGGGTTATTATTATAATAAGCTTGTTTCGAAAATTTAACCAATTCTACAACAGATAATGGTTTTGAAAATTCAGGCAATTCAGATAAATAACTTTGAAGTTCATCCATACGTTTTAAAGTCGCAAGTTTCATTACTCCTTTTTTACGTTTGGTATCTATTAATATTTCTAAAGGCATAATGCCTTCGTATTCTTTTTCAAAAAACCGAATATCACTAAAGAATTCAGTCTTTTTAGGCATATCTTCTATAATACTACCTGAAATTTTGATGTTAAAAATTCCTATGATACTAATACAAAGTATAAGTACAGCAGCTACATAAATTGCAATACGATGTCCTTTTACCATACGGACTGTCCAATCTACAAATTTGCCAATCCATTTTTTATTAAGATGCTTTAAATGCTTGTATTTTGGTTGTGGCATATAACTATACACAATAGGAATAATAAACAAACTCAATAAAAAGATTACGATTATGTTGATAGAAGCTACGATACCGAATTCTTTAAGTAGCTTACTATTTGTTAATATAAAAGTTGCAAACCCAGAAGCTGTGGTAAGATTAGTCATTAAAGTAGCATTACCAACTTTTGTAATAACACGTTGTAAAGACTTTGCTTGATTACCATGAAGTTTTATTTCCTGCTGGTATTTATTGATTAAGAAAATACAATTAGGAATACCAATGACGATAATCAAAGGTGGGATTAAAGCAGTTAAAACAGTTATTTCATAATGCAATAAACCTAATATACCAAAGGCCCACATAACTCCAATAATAACTGTTATCATTGAAATAAAAGTAGCTCTAAAAGAACGGAAGAAAAAGAAGAAAATAATGGAAGTAACGAGTAAGGCAGCCCCAATAAACATTCCTATTTCATCTATAATATTTTGAGAATTTAATGTTCTTATATAAGGCATCCCTGAGGTATGAACCTTCATATTTGTTTCTTCCTCAAAATCCTTAATTAAGGGAATTAAATCATTAACAATAAAATCTCTTCTTGCAGGAGTATTAACAATATCTTTTTTAAGATAAATTGCAGTTCTGATAGATTTTTTATTCGGACTATAAATTAAACCTTCATAAAAAGGAAGTTTATTAAATAGTTCATACTTATAACGGTCAATATTTTCTGAAGTAAATACTGAATCTTTTATAAAAGGGACTAAATCAAAAGCAGCTGAATCTTTCCTTTTTTCGAGAACTTTAAGTTCGTTAAGGGAAAGAACTAACTCAACTTCTTTGTACTTTTTTATTTTTTCAGAAAATTGATTCCATTGATTAAGTTTAGGAACGGTAAATAATGTAGAGTCTTTTATCCCTAAAATAATAAGGTTTCCTTCTTCACCAAACTTAGATAGAAACTCATTGTACTCAACATTAACTTCATGTTCGTCTGGTAAAAGATTAGCTTCAGTATAGGTAAAGCGCATGTTTTTCCACTGCATCGACATAAATACAGTAATCGCAGCAATGATGATAAGTATTAAAGGGCGGTTTCGTAATATGAAACGAGCCACTGCACCCCAAAATCCTATACTAAATAATTTATTCAAAAGTCTTTTACTTTTTTAATCGAGCAAAGGTATTAAAATCCCTATGATTGTATTGGATTCTAACAATTTAAAATTTTAGATTAAACGTAAATTTAAATGAAACATTATCTTCAAAATCAGGAAGGTGATAAAATCCGTAGCGATAAGCAAAACTTAATCCAAATCCGAAGATTAATTTATTCAATTCGATACCAGATTCTGAATAGAAATGATCTAAAGTATTAAATGTCACACCATAATGGTTTTCTTTATTTGAAAGATCACCAATAGCGTGTTTAGTTATAAAAACTAATTCAGGCTGCACTAGTTTCGCTATATAAAATCTACGCAAACTATGTTTAACTTGAAAAGTAGCCAATCTATCAGAGTAAAATTCACCAAAATACATGGTCTCAAAACTTCTATTACCTGCTACAGAAAATCGTTGTAATATCTCATCTTTTGTAGGGCTATTTGGATAAGCATGAAACAAATGGGTTAGGGGTATATCACCAAAAGCTAAATAACCATCTAATAAAATTTTTGTAGAGGATAGATTATCTCTTTTAAGAAAGTAATCTAACTTCAAGCCAAATTTCGTGTAGTTAAAGTTACTGTCGAAAACTCCTTTAATACCTTGAGTTACTTGAGCACTAATATTTGGTAAGCCATCGTAATATTCGATTGTTCCCTCTTCAGTTAAAAAGCTATTTGTTTTTGGGCTCACCCTTACAGATGCTATAACTTCAGTTACTTTGTATTTACTAAAAAGTGTGTTATTATTAAAATATTGATAATTAATAATTTGTTCGATGTTGCTATGAGACCATCTTAATTCTGATATTACTTTTGAAGAAAACTTGTTTTGAATATTAGCTTGCCATGTTCTGTGCTTATAAAATTGTGAGATGTTTAGTAAACGTGGTTCGAAAACGGAATACACCAACTTGTCTGTTAATTGACTAAAACTACCTACTTCTTGAATGTCTTTTTTATAATATAAGTTAAGCCAGGTATTGTTTTTTGAAGTTAATTTAATTCCACCTCCTATGCTATATTTATATTTTTGGTCTTTAAAACTTCTTGCTATATTCCCACCAATTCTAAACTTATCAGATAATTTTTTATTAGTAATACCTCCAAAACCTAATCGAATTCCCTCATAATTATTATATTTTATTAGATATCTTAAATCCACATCAAAGAAAGAAATGGGGTAGAATCCAGTATTAAAAGGGCTTTCTTTTGATTCTGCTACTTGTGTGGAATCTTTCTTAATGTTATTTGTAGGCTCTTGCGCAAGTCCTATTTGTGTAAATATTAATGTGAGGATTAAAAATAATTTGCGCATTACGATACTTAAAATTGTTCGGGTAAAAGTATAAATAAAGCGGCTTTAGGGCCGCTTTATTTATGGTAATTGTATCTTAAAATTATACAGTCATAATTTCTTTTTCTTTGACTTCTAAGATCTCATCAATTTTTTTAATATGTCTATCAGTCATTTCTTGAACATCGATTTCAAGATTCTTTTTTAAATCTTCTGAGATATCTAATTTTTTTATTTCTGAATTTGCAGATTTACGATCATTACGTACACCAACTTTAGTATCTTCAGCTTCAGCTTTTGCTTGTTTTGTTAGATCTATACGACGCTCTTCTGTTAATGGTGGAACATTAATTATAACGCTTTCACCATTGTTCATTGGATTGAAACCAAGATTTGCAGCATGGATTCCTTTTTCAATTTCAGGAATTAATGATTTCTCCCAAGGTTGAATAGAAATAGTCATTCCATCAGGAGTTGAAATATTTGCAACTTGTGTAATTGGTGTTGGACTTCCGTAATAATCAACCATAACACCACCAACCATTGAAGGTGTTGCTTTTCCTGCTCGGATATTTACAAACTTTTTAATAAGATGAGCATAAGCATTGTCCATTGCTTCTTTTGTGCTGTCTATAATAAAACTAATTTCTTCTTCCATTTTTAATAATATTTAAGAGTGAGTAAGTTAATTCAAAAAAATTAAACTTAAAAACCCTTGATATAAAATTCAATTACAAAAACTAAGCCAGTTTATGCTTGAAAAGTTATATGTTTACTTTGGTTCCTATATTTTCTCCAGATACAACTTTTAATAAATTACCATTTGTATTCATATCAAATACAATAATCGGTAAATCATTTTCTTGACTTAAAGTAAAAGCTGTAGTATCCATAACTTTTAATCCTTTTTTAAGGACTTCATCAAAACTAATGTCATCAAATTTAGTTGCGTTTGCATCTTTTTCAGGGTCACTTGTGTAAATACCATCTACTCGAGTTCCTTTTAAAATAACATCAGCACAAATCTCGATAGCTCTTAAAACAGCAGCAGAGTCGGTTGTGAAATATGGATTACCAGTACCTCCACCAAAAATAACAACTCTTCCTTTTTCTAAATGACGAATAGCTCTTCTTCTAATAAAAGGTTCTGCTACTTCATTTATTTTAATAGCACTTTGTAAACGTGTTGGAATACCTTCATCTTCTAAGGCACCTTGTAAAGCTAAACCGTTAATAACCGTAGCAAGCATTCCCATATGGTCACCCTGCACCCGATCCATACCTGATGTTGCTCCAGCTAAACCTCTAAAAATATTACCGCCACCTATCACTATAGCTACTTCAATACCCTTATCTGTAATTTGCTTTATTTCTTTTGCATATTCCTGAAGACGTTCTGGGTCAATACCATATTGGCGACTACCCATTAATGCTTCTCCAGATAATTTTAATAGAATTCTTTTGTATTGCATCATTTTTTTTGCTTACACAAAAGTAAAGAATTATTTAAAGTTATATAAGTTACTTTCAATCAAAATTCATGACCATTTTGAAATTAGTTTACATTTCATATTATTTACTCATTATGAAGCAATCAATCTAAAAATAATTTCATAGAAATAAGTTGATTTTCATGAAAAACCTTCAATTTTTAGTAGACTATATCTCTATTAGTGTATCATTCTAAAAAAATGTTAACAGGAAAAACCCTTAAACGCAAAAGGTTTTTAAATATCTGAAAAACAGGATTTTATATTTGCGTATTCGAAAATAGTTTAATAGTTTTATCATATTCAAACTGATAAATTCACTTAAGATTAAGCGGATTATCAATTATTTATTAATCTAAATTCACAAATTATGAAAAAACTAACTTTTCTAGTTTTGTTTATGTTTGGCTTCATTTTTACGAGCCAAGCGCAAAGCTTAAGTCAGTTTGTAGTTGGGAATTCTGGAGAAACAATTAGCGGTGCTAGTGGCACGCTAAGTTTCACTGTTGGTGAGCCTGTAATAGGTGAAATCACTAATGGTTCTGCATTAGGACAAGGATTTTGGCTTGGGGCAATTGAGGGTATCGTTTTAGGTGCCGAAGATTTTTCTCTTGAAACTGCAACGACTGTTTATCCCAATCCCGTAGGGGAACAATTATCAATTTCTTTTGAAGACATTCAAGGAGAACAAATAGATTTTGTTTTGTATGATGTATCTGGAAGGGAAATTTTTAAAAAACAAATTTCAAACAATTTAACAACTGAGAGAATTAACCTTTCAACTTTAGCGAATGGAACTTATTTAATAAAAGTGATTCGATTGAAAGGAGAACATTCTAAAACATTTAAAATAATTAAAAACTAACACAATGAAAACCAAAATAACAATTCTAACAATAGCCTTATTAGTAATGACATTTACTGATAGTATGGCTCAAACTGAAATATTTGAATCAACTAATAATTCAAATGAAGTTCACGAAAATATAATAAAACAATCTGAAACAATTGAAGCTATCAATAATAGACAAGCTGCTGCAGAGTTAATCAATTATCAAGCAGTAGCTAGAGATGCTGGTGGAGATTTAATAATTAATACTGCAGTAACTATAGATTTAGAGATAAGAAATGGTGCTGGTGGAACTGCAGTTTTTACAGAAACTCATAATCCAACAACCGATGATAATGGTGTTTTTTCACTACAAATTGGTAGTGTAAATTCGCTTGCAGCTGTTAATTGGTTAGATATAGAAGCTTGGTTACAAGTTTCATTAGAGGGAACCGATGTTGGTGAAACCCAAATGGGGAGTGTGCCAACAGCATTGCATAGTAGAGATAGTGGTCAAGTAATGATTTATGGATCTGGAACTAATAATGCAAGTAAGATGATTGCACAACATTCACCTGCATTCCCTGGTTGGGGAGTTGGTTATGATGATGCTGGAGATGATGTTACTTTTATGGCAGGAGGAGCTGTAAATGCTTCTGTAGATTTAGCAACAGGTAATATTTCTACTAATGGTGCGGTTGAAATTGCCCTTACAACAACGAGCCCTGCACTAAATAGAGTTTATGGAAATTCTATGGCTATTGCATATGGTAGTATTGATTCAGTAGGTGGTATTTCTACAGGTTATGGAATCTCATCTGTCACAAATTCAGCAACTGGTGTGTATGAGGTTGTTATGGATTTAGATTCTAATCCAGCAAATACAGTAGTTACCATAACACCGTTTACTATTGGATTTGGAGTGCCTGAAATTTGTGGATATGAAACTACAGGTGCTAATACGTTCACCGTTCGCATCCAAGATGCAACAGGTACAGCAAGAGATAGTGCATTTACTTTTGTAGTTTACGGACAATAAAAATTATTAGCTAACTAACTGAATAATTAAAAAGGGAAGCATTTGCTTCCCTTTTTTTATTACGTAAAATTGAAAATGTATTTAAACGAAGTATAGTGCTTTTAATCGAAATGCTCTCTTTTTATCTTTTTCATCTTGAAGAAATTAGTATAAGTCTCTTAATTTTCCAGACTAATTAATATTTTCAAATAATTAATTATTGTTAATGGATTCATTAACAGATTTGATTAGAATTTATTTTTTGGTTAGTTAGTTGACCGGGCCTTTCTTTTAAACTGATTTTTTGTGTAGGTATTAGAAAGGCCCTTTTTTATTTTTTAACTATCTGTCCTGTTTTCAAAATAACTGACCCTTCTTTTAATTGATAGATATAGTTTCCTGTACTTAAGCTTTTCGTGTTTATTTTATTAATTTCTTTTGCTGAACTTTCTAATAGCAATTGCCCTTCAAGTGAATAAATTGATATAGTTATATCATTTTTATTTATTTCTAATTTTGAAGAAATATTTAATTCATCTGAAAAAGGATTTGGATAAATAAGAAGGTTATTATTTATTAAGTCTTCAAAACCTAAAAAAATTCCAGCTCCTTCAATGACTTTATATGAATTGTTTATTTCAATATTGTTGAAATTCTCAATCAAACCAGAAGGCCATGATACTTCAATCTCTTCAATGGTTACAGCATTTCCTAAACCAAAATGATTCGTAAAACTATTTTGACTACAATATCCTGAATTTGCAGATATTTTTCGTTGTTGCCACACATCAACTCCGTTGATATTCGCTTTTACTTTTACAATCGCACCTACTGCTGATGAGTTAGATTCTGTTCCTTGACATTTTATTTTTATCCAATTATTTCCTGTTCCAATATTATGATATAAAGAGTTTGTCTGATTTTCATTTAAAGTATTTGCAAGAAAAATATCTAACCAACCATCATTGTCATAATCACCAAATGCTGCACCAAAAGTATAGCCTATTTGATTTGCTAAAGCACTTGAAGTGTCAAGTGAGAAATTACCAGCACCATCGTTTATGTATACATAGTTGAGGGTTTGCCCTGCTTCATATGCATTACAAACAAAAAGATCGAGATCTCCATCATTATCAATATCTCCAAAAGTAGAACCAAATGAAAAGGTTGTGGGGTCTGCAATAATTGAAGTATTATCTTCAGTAAAAATACCTCCATCATTTATAAATAGCTGATTGCTAAACCCATTCCAATTGGCTACAAATAAATCGAAATCTCCATCATTATCTATATCTCCCCAAGAACTTCCAGCTGACACTTTATTGTCTTGAACGATTGCAATATCTGTAATTTGAGTAAAATTATTAGGGCCATCATTTCTGAACAAAGAATTACTACTAATATTAGTTTCATTAGTAACAAATAAATCGAAGTCACCATCTCCATCATAATCAACCCAATCAACAGATCTTGATGGTTTACTTTCATTAGTAATAGGAAGGTTTGTTATGTTTAGAAATGATCCATCGCCTTGGTTTTCATAATATAGATTTGTTAAATTTCCAACACTATTTGTAACATATAAATCTAAAAATTGATCATTGTTTATATCAACCCAAGTTGCCGTTTCTGAATACGTTAAAACGGTACCCATTGCGATATTTGGTTCATGAGTAAAACTACCATCTCCATTATTTCTGTAAAAATAATTTAATCGACCAACCCCTCCAGCACCAAAAGTTACCATGATCGCATCTAAATCTCCATCATTATCCACATCAGCAAAACTAGCACCATCTGAGCGTTCGTTATCATTTACAATAATATCTGAAGTTATAGTTACAAACCCTCCATTAGTATCATTCATATAGAGCATGTTGTTTTGGCCAGTAGCAAGGCCATTAGTAACAAAAATGTCATCCCAGCCATCTCCGTTTATATCAACAAAATTTACACTTCTTGAAGCTGAAGGTGTACTGCTGATGTCAGGAAAATTAGTTGCTTCAAATTCTTGTGAATAGCTATTTATGAAGGAAATGAGTAATAACGCTATTATTAGATTATTCTTTTTCATGATTTTTTTTTAAAATTACTATTGGCAAGTTCAGTATTAATTGAACTCTATTTTTTAAAATGATGTGAATACACGTTTTATTGATATTTGTAATGAAAAACCAAAGCATATTTT
>JAHRWC010000057.1 GCA_019090365.1 Flavobacteriaceae bacterium | reverse complement strand
GGAAATTTTGCGCCAAGAGGTTGGGCTTTTTGTGAAGGCCAATTATTACCAATATCACAAAATTCAGCATTGTTTTCAATTTTAGGAACCACTTACGGTGGTGATGGAAGAACAACGTTTGCTTTGCCAGATTTAAGAGGACGTGTACCAATGCAACAAGGAACTGGTCCAGGACTTACGCCTCATAGATTAGGGCAACAAAGTGGATCAGAAACGCATAATTTAAGCGTAGCTAATTTACCGCCTCATAGTCATGCGGGGGCAGTACATGTAAGTTCTGCTGCAGCAACTAAATCTGCAGCCGCAGCTGGAGATTCAATTGCAGCTCCAGGAACAGGATCTGGTAGAGATTTTGTAGCAACTGAAGGTTTTAATTCAACTGCACCAAATGTAGCATTGAGTAATGCTTCAGTAACTACTTCAAATACTGGATCAGGGACTGCTGTAACTAATATGCAACCATCACTAGCTTTAAATTATATCATTGCTCTTGTAGGTACATATCCTTCAAGAAGCTAATATAAATTAAGTTTTAAAAAAGAAAATCTTCTGTAATCTTATTGAATACAGAAGATTTTTATATTTCTAAACGAAGTTGGACTCCAGGGTTTTTACTGCATTGGTATGTTGAAACCACAGAATTAAAGGTTTGTAACATGGAATTTAAGTCAGTTATTCTTGTCAAAAATGTCAAACCACTTTCACCAATAAGCAATTCTTGATCTTTATAGACCTTAATCTTTGTTTCTATTGAGATATTGTGATAATCTCTGTTAGCATTTGCAGGAAGCGTAACTTTGACTTCTGGAAATTCAAAGTCAGGTTGATTATTTTTAAAGTCTTTTTGGTATTTGGAGATTTCCTTTTTATTGATTTTATATAGTGAGCCCACATGCTTGTAATACTCGATTGGATTCCCCATTGAAGTTTTATTAGCCCTTGACTTATCCATGTCTACTAGTAAAAGTTCTAAGCTTATTTCCTCTGGTATCAAAATAGTATGATCAGAAACCTGAGACATTAAGTTGTACGATATAGCAACCTGTGGTTCTTTTTTTAATGCTTTTTGAAGGGTTTCAGTTACAACAATATCTATACCTTCTGGCTTTGAAATATGATAATTCACGGCATCGCAACATTCTATAGTTTCTACATATTTTGAGAAATCAAAATTGGCGATAAGATTATTTAGGGAGTTATAACTTGTTTGATTAATCTCTAAGAGTGTTAGCTGGATTTCTTCTGAAGTAAATCGAGTTAGTGAGGGAAGTATTAGTGTAGCAAAAGGACCAGTTCCTGCATATATAATACGAACAGGACCGTCTTTTTCTGAAACTGCTTTTTTAATTGCTTTATATAAGCCCAAACAAAAACGTTTAGTACGCATAATGTCGTCAACACAAAGGATTGCAAATTTTGGACTTAAAGCTTTGCCAGAATCTGTATCTATATTTTGGTCGTCCTCGTCATTTTTTAGGATAAATCCAGAGGCTTCTAAGAGTAACTTTTTGTAATCGGCAATGACAGAAAATAGCTTAATATAGTTTAGGTCTTCTTCTAGTATTACATCAGAAATTTCTTTAAGTCTTTTATTCAAGGTATTCATTTAAAATTGATTTTGGGAAGGAAAGATATGAATATCTAGAGATACACTCAAAGATTATTTTTCTAACATTTTAAAATGTGAATTAGATTTTTGTATATTACAAGCTCAAAACTCTTGATAATGACTAACCAAAAAAATTCAAGGAGATCTTTTTTATTAAAATCTGCGGCAGCAACTGCAGGTTTAGCAATGTTCTCAACCACTAAAACTTTAGCGAGTATTGTGGAAAACGGAACTCCCTTTGAAGGATATAATCCATACTCAGAAGCTACTAACGATTTAAGAAGTAGTATTGTACATGCAAAAGGTATTAAAGTAGAGGGGCGGATATTCAATAAAAGCGGATCTCAAGGAATAGCCCAAGCTAAAATTGAAGTTTGGCATCTTTCACCTCAATCAAAAAAGTACCGAAATCAAGGACACTTCTTTACAGACAATGATGGTTTCTATACTTTTATTTCAGATATTCCGGAACGAGAGGATGGTAAAATGCCAAGAATATATTTTAAAATTTCAAACGGCACATCTAATGTTTTTACTCAGTTATTATTTGATTCTAATCGAGCCTATATTCTGAATGATCATTGGGAGTATCACCGAAATTTAGGAGGATATGTCTTTCCTAAATTAAGAAAGGTTAGATCTGTAACTCAAATCGAATTTAATATCTCATTATACTAAATAACAATACTAACTAAAATTTAATTATTATGGAACCATTTGTAGGACAACTCATGTTAGTTGGCTTTAGCTTTGCACCTCAGGGTTGGGCAACTTGTGAAGGGCAATTATTATCAATAGCATCAAATACAGCTTTATTTTCCTTATTAGGAACCACCTATGGTGGTGATGGGCGAAGCAGTTTTGGACTTCCTGATTTACGTGGAAGAGTACCAGTAGGTAGAGGAAATGGACCTGGATTACCATCAGTTTCTTGGGGGGAATTATCAGGAAATTACCAAACTAATTTAATAACAGCAAATCTTCCAGCGCATAATCATACAGGAAATGTGAATGTGAGTTCTGCTAATTCAAATTTAGCAACACCTACTGCAGGAGCTTCTTTAGGTGTATCTGGTAAAACAGTTGGGAGAACATTTGAAACGTCTGAGGCATATAATAATGTGGCTCCTAATATTCCTTTAAGTTCAACGTCTATAACAAATAATAATACAGGGTCTAATATTCCTTTTACGAATATGCAGCCTTATCTAGGTATGTATTGGGTAATTGCATTACAAGGAATATATCCATCAAGGAGTTAATTTTTTTCTATAAACTCCCAACTTGGAATTCCCTCTGTCGAATGGATTAATTTATAGGCGTTACTTTTTATATTATACAAATTGTACAAGCCGAATGGATTGCTAATGAGAGATTCTCCTTTAGAAAGGATATAATTTTTATAGATAAATATTTTGGCATAAATAGAGATATCAGGGTATTCTTTAAAATTTTCAGGAACCTGAATCCAATTACTTTCAAAAGAGAATTGAGGTTTCGATTTTATGTTTTTGTCAATAGAAAATAAGATTTGTGTATCGATGGTTTCAATTGGTTTTCCAAGGTTGAATACATCTTTATAGATGCCAAAATAAGGTTCATTGGAATAAAAAGAATGCTCGGTATAAATTTTTATTTCCTCAGGGATTAAAATACCCTTCGGAATAATTTGAGAAGCAAGATTTTGTGTGATTCGAACTTGTGGTTCTTTAGTAAGAGCTTTGTCCATTGTTTCTGTTACAACAAGATGTAAAGGGATTTCATCAGGGAAGTTATAGGTAGTTGCATCAGCCATTACAGCATCTCTAAAGTAATCTTGAAACCCAAATTTATGTATTAAGATAGATACAGAAGATAATGAAGTTTCATTTAGATCGAGTAAGGTAATAGAAATTTGAGAGGGCTTAAAAAGACCTAACAAGGGAAGTATTAAAGGGGCAGCTGGACCACATCCAGCATATAGAATATTGATTTTTTCTGAAGGGAATAAATCAAAACAATCAAGTATTGCATGATGAACAGCTTTTAAAAATCGAGTAGTTCTAAAAGGATCCTCAAGGCAATCTAAAGCATGTTGCGATGACAAAGCAATACCACCATCAACATTAGTAGGGTCGGTGTTTTTGAATGCAGAATCTAAAACAAATTTGTTTAGAATTTGATGGTAAACCTTAGAAATAGACTTGGCAGCATCAACTTCTTCCTGAGGCGTTTTTGAAGCCAAAAGTTGATCGATAATTGATTGAAATGGATTTTTACTCATAGAAGGGTAAATATATAAATAAAAAGAGATTAACAGAATTAAGTAATACTACGTATTTCAAAAATTGAAATCGTTGGATATATTTATTTTGGTTGAATTAATAGTGAATTATATTAAAAATAGTGATTATGAAACAGTTTTACCTCGCATTAAGCTTCATATTTTTTATTGCAGTTACATCTACTAATTTGTTCGCACAAGGAACGGAAGATTTTGAAGATGCTACAGCCATACCTGATGGAACAGATAGTTTTACACATTCTGGAATCACGTTTAATTCTAGTGACACCAATTTTGACGCCTCAACATTAATAGGTACTGGAGCTGACTTTTCGGATCGATATTTCGATAATTTTGGTTTTGCTTCTACCGGAGCTTCATATTCTATAAGTACAGGTGGAACTCTATTTACCATGTTAAGCTTAGAAATGTATGTTTCTTCAATCGCAACTGGAGATAATCCAACAGCAGAAGCAGGAGCAACCGTTACTTTTACAGGAAAAAGCGGAGGGGTAGATGTTTTTTCATTTGTACAATCATCCGGCTTCCCAATAGATTTCACGGATAATGGATTTTTTACATTAGATTTTAGTGCAGAACCCGAAGGCGGTACTGATGTGAGTGGATTAAATATTGATGAATTGGAAATCACATTAACAGGAGCCTTTCAATACATGGCTATAGATAATTTTGAATTTGGTAATGAGATTTTGGGCTCAGAACCTCCATTTGTACAATCAATTACAGTGGTAGGTTCTCCCTCAAGTATAGCTACATCTGTAGATTTCTTGGTCGATTTTAACGAAAATGCAAATAATGTTGATATCAGTGATTTTGTATTAGATGCAGTTGGTACAGTAGGTACGATATCGGCAGTTAGTGCTTCAAGTGGAACTTTAATTACGGTTACTGTATCAGGTATTTCTGGTGAAGGAACTATAAGTATCGATTTAGATGCTTCTAATGATATTGAAGATGACTTAGGAAATAGTCCAGTACCTGCTTTTACAGCTGGAGAAACGCATTTTGTTTCACGGTGTTTTCAAGAAACGTTTGAGTCTTTTATAGATGGTGATCAACTATTTTCAAGTAATGGAATTGATTTTACTACAGGTACATTAAATTTTAATGTTGAATTTTTAGCGGGCGCAGGCGCAGGAGGTTCAGATAAATTATTGTCGAATGATATCGATACAGGAACTGGAAAAGTATATACAATTTCAACAGTAGGAGTGCAGTTTTTTAATGTAGAAGCAATAGACTTTTATCCTTCTTCAGATCCTACAGGAGCAAATCCAACAGATGATGGAATCATTATCATTCGAGGAAAACAAGGAGCTGCTACCGCTTATACTTTTACAAAAGGCACAGGTTTTTCAACAAATCATGATGTGAATAATGGATTTATAACAATAGACTTTGAAACAGAATTAGCAGGATCAAGTTTAATCAACATTGATGGAATTGAAATAGAAATTGGAGGAGCTTTTCAATACATAGCGATGGATAATTTTGAGCATTGTGAAGAGGTATTAGCCTCTAATCCACCGATTGTTCAAAGTATTGATTTGGTAGGTGATCCTGAAGCAAACGATCCATCAGTAGATTTTACCGTTATTTTTAATGAAAATGCAAACAATGTAAGTCTAGATGATTTTACATTGGTTACAGAAGGAACAGCAACTGGAACGATGGCATCTATTTCTGGATCAGCCAACACCTATATTATTGATGTGGATGGTATTTCTGGAGAAGGAAGTATTCGAATAGATTTAAATGCCGGAACTGATATTGAAGATGATGCAGCAAATTCACCACCAGATCCTTTTACTGATGGAGAAGTACATATTGTTTCACCTTGTGATGTTGAAACTTTTGAATCTTCTGCTGTATTTGACAACACATTTACTAGAGGAGGAATTCCATTTAGTACTGGATCGACAACAAATTTTAGTGTAGAGGAATTACTTGGTGGAGCTGGTGGAGGTTCAGATAGATTCTTAAGTAATACCACAGATCAAGGAACAGGTAAAGTATATAATATTACAATTACCAATCCATCTTTAATTTTTATGAATAGCATGGAACTTTATCTTTCTTCGGAAGTGGATGGAGCTAATCCTACAGATGATGGAACCATTACAATACGCGGAAAATTGGCAGGTGTTACCCTATATACCATTTTAAAATCAAGTGGATTCCCAACTTCGCATACTGTTAATCAAGGTTTCTTTAGTTTAGATTTTGCAACAGATGGAGCAGCCGATTATAGTAATATCGATGTAGACGAAGTTGAAATAGAAATAGGAGGATCTTTTACTTATATTGGCTTAGATAACTTTAAATTTTGTGAAGATGTTGTAGCGCCTATAGCCGTTTGTATGCCATTTGCAACTACGCTAGATGTTAATGGAGAAGCGATTGTTTTACCAACCGATATTGACGGAGGATCTACAGATAATGCATCAAGGTTTCATTTAGGTTTAGAAACAAATGAAATAGTAGATAGTACAACTGGGAGCAGCCCAACAGATGAGTTTGTTGGTACAGGGACTGGTTTTTACTCATATGAAGAATATGCGTTTACAGTACCTGTGAGTGGTGATTATACTTTTAGTGCTGAACATAATTCTGCAGGTAGTGTACTGGTATTAATGTTTTTTGATAGTGAGCCTATTCATAACAGTGGTTTGTTTTCAGATCGACCAGAATTTATAGACTTTACTTCTTTCAATCCAGATGGTTCAGTGAATGTTGGGTCAGCAGCTTATTCTTTTCTAGCAGGGAAAACCTATTATGTAAATGTTTTTGATGGCACGCCAGGTACACTAGCAGATTATACACTTTCTGTTGACATGCCTATTATTGCGGAAGCACCTAAACTATACACTTGTGAAGATATTGGAGATATTACTGAAACTCTATATGTTTTTGATTTAGCTGGTAATATTGATAGTTGTGATGCAATTGTAACTGTGGATGGAACAGCTACCGAATATGTTGCCGGTGGTTGGAATAATGGATTGCCTAATTTAGGTTCATTAGCGTTAGTGACAGACAATTTAAATACAGCAGGAATAAGTATCGATGCATGTGCTTGTCAAGTAGATGGTATCTTAACTATAGATGATGGAGATTATCTTCAAGTTACAAACGATATTACAGTAAATGGAACCTTAAATGTTGCACATCAGGGATCAGTAGTACAAATTGAAGATGATGCAGTAACTAACAATAATGGTAGTATAAGTGTTCAGAAACAAACACCAGTTCTGGGACCTAAAGGATTTATGATTTTAGGAAACCCAATGACAGACGAAACACGTGAAGGTGTGTATGGTGGAGGACGACAAGTTTTAAATCATATCACTGGAAACTTTATTCCTAACGGGGCTGTAGGCTCAGGATTGGAAAATTTTGTTGATGATAATAACAATAACTGGGCAGTTCATTCTGGTGCTTTAGTAGATGGTGAAGGATATTTAGTAAAACCACAAGCCCCAGGTTTCCCACCAGTAGGAGGATCATTTTTACTTGATTATACAGCAGGGACTTTAAACTCTGGAGATATTGATTACAATTTACTTTTCAATACATCTAGATTAGATAGTCCTAATATGTTAGGAAATCCATATGCATCTGCAATCGATGTTGATTTATTCTTAGGAGGAAATGCTTTACTTGATGCTGTATATTATTGGCAACATCTTACTGCTCCCACTCAAGATTTTCCTGGTTTTAACCAGTTAAACTTTAATATTGGTGATATTTCTGCTTACAATCAAGGGTCAGGTGGAATAGAAGCTCCGAATGGAGGTGGAATCCCAACGCAATTTATGGCTTCAGGTCAAGGATTTGGTGTGAAAGCATTAGGAGCAGGTACTGTTACCTTTACTAATGCGATGCGTGTTACAGGCCCTAATACAGATTATAGAAATATAAATACAGATGACCGTCAACGAATTTGGTTAGACCTTAAAAATGATACTTATAGTCTTTCTAGTAATATGTTGGTAGCATTTACAGAAGGTGCTACAGATAGCTTTGAAGGTTATTATGATGCCTTAAGGTTTGACTCACCTATTTCATTATTCTCTATTTTAGATTCTGAAGAACAACTTTGTATTCAAGGAAGAACTGCTTTTAATGAAGAGCAAGAGGTAGCTTTAGGATTCTCAACGATGGTAGAAGAGATGCAAAACTATACTATATCAATTAGACAAGTAGAGGGAGATGGTATTAGTAACGCTATTGTTTATCTTCATGATAAATTATTAAATGTATATACAAACCTTTCAGAAGAAAATTATGTATTTACAAGTAATGCAGAAATGTATACAGAGCGATTTGTGTTGAAATTTAAAGAACCAGGTATATTAGATGTTTCAAGTAATTCTCTTGAAACAATTAGTGTGTATCCAAATCCTGCAGTATCTGAAATATATATTGCAAACCCACAATCAGTAGAATTAACAAAGGCAATTATATATGATTTACTGGGAAGAGAAATGATGTCGATAGATTTAACCACAATGGGGAACAACACAAATGCTATTGATATATCTAATTTAGCTTCTGCCAATTATATGATGGTAATTGAAGGGTCTAAGGGAACAATAACCAAACAGATTATTAAGGAATAGCAAGAAAAGTATTCTATTTAAAAACCTCTCAATATAAAATATTGAGAGGTTTTTTTTTATCACTGCTTATTAATTAAAACAATGAAAACTAGACTTTAAAATAGTAACGCTATAAAGTAAAAAAAAACTAATACGTCTGGGTAGTTTTATATTGAAAATGTACATAGTGTGTTATACATTAATATTAGATGTATTGAGAATCATCTTAATTGATGTTAAAGAGCAATGTATTTAATAAATAGCACGTATAAAAAATCCCAAACTTATTAAAGTTTGGGATTCATTTATAATATTTTATTAACGTTATTTTAAAGAGGTCCTAAACGTTCTACTTTTATTCTTCCTGATCTACCATTCCATGACCAGCTACCATATCCAGCTGCATCAGATAAACCACAAGTCGGAGTATCATATGTAAGAGATCCATTAAATAGATAATAAGCTAGTGACCAAGTTGCTACATTACCTTGAAACGTTGAGGTTTGATTGTATGCTATAAGTTCTTTATAAGTTCCTGCTACTGTTATAAAATAATACCCATGTTGGAATGTATCATTATAAAAACAAGGCTCTACAAAACTATCATTATAAGGAGGTCCATCTGAACTGATTGCTATACCTCCATTTCGAGAGATTACAACTTGTTCGAGAATTGATAAAGGAGTAGGTATCGTTGAATGTTCAGGTGGTGACATATAAGTTGCTCCATCGTTCATAACATCCCAGTTTCCATTTTTTGAAGGATCTCCATCATCAGTATAATTACCATAAGAAAAAGAAACAGGTGCTAATGAAGTCTCTTTGTATGCTACGATATATGCATCTTTATCATCGAAAGTAAAATTATCTAAACGTATTCTTCCATCAGGATCAACTGTAATAGTAAATGTTCCTCTTTCAGAATCGAAAATATATTTATCCCTTTTCGTTTTGTCTTTTTGTCCTTTTAAAAGGATAGGGTCACCACCACGAATTAAATTTATAGCAGCTTGAACTTTTTTAGAATTTCCTAAATCTAAAACAATTTCTCCTTTCATAGATAAATCATGTGTTGAAAAGATTCCTCGATAAAGGCCTTCTACATTGTTGTCGTCGAATTCAGCTTCAGCATCTTGATTGTAAATAGTTGAAACTAAATCTGCGGTATTTGTTTCAGAAATAGTGTCTTTCTCCTTTTCACAACTAGTGAAAATGAAGATGAAAGCAAATAAAATTATAATATTTTTCATGTTAATGTTCTTTGTTTATGTTAGTTATAAAAATAAAATATACGATAATTATATGAAATACGTATAACTACGTAAATATTTTAATGTTAATTAGTTGCTCAAAACTAATGATTTAAAAATAGTAAAGAGCAACATATCGTAAAAATAAAACCTTTAAGCTAAAATATTTTTATATGTGCTATAAAATCAATTACATTTAAAAATCACTAACAACTAAACTATTATGATTAAAATTATGCTGCAAATTCTGCTTTGGTTTTTTCCAACGTGGGATTCAAAAACAGAAACAGAATAAATTTAATAACCAAAATCTTCTTTTATTTTATCAGCTTTGTCTAATAACATGTCGGTCGTTATAAATTCAACTTCCTCTTTGTCATAAGCACCTTGATAAGTTCTCATTGCTTTTTTAGGCTCTCCAGTTTCCTCATAATAACGCCCTAAATAGTAAAACCCTAAAGCAGTATCTGGGTATTGTTTTTTTGCTAAGGTTGCAATTTCTCTTAAAGATTCCCATTGCTTTTTCTTTTCTGCAGCAGTTGCTGTTGCTATGAAATCATTAACTCTAATAGGATTAGTTAAACCAAAAAGATCTTCAATAGTTTGGTATTTTTCTGTTAAGTATAAATGAATTGGCGTCTCTAATTTCATAATAACATCTTTGAACTCCTTTTTACTTATAGGTCGATATACAGAAAATATTTTCTCTAAGGCATTTGGGATACCTCTTCCTGCTAATGAATAATGTGTTGCTCCATCAAAATTATCATAAAAATATTCGAATTTTTTACTTTTTAATCCAACCAAAGATTTATTTAATGCCTCTGCATTTTCCATTAAATCTTGAATATCATCAGTTCCTGTAGCCATATAATAATACACTTTCGTTTCGATAGAAGGAATTCTTTCAGGAAGCCTTTCGTCCATTAACGGCGCTAAATCTGGACTCAAATTAATGTAGCCATTAAATAATGGTGGATCTTTAAACAAGTAATAATTTAAAAAATTTGCGGTAAAATCATGTCCTACTCCAATGATAAATTTAGCTGTTCGGTAATTTTCATCAACAAAAGGAACCAATTCTAAACCAATAAACTCAAAGAAATCTACTCCTTTATCTGAAGGTAAAAAATTTGTGTCGTCGTAGTTGCAATCATCATATCTTTTATCTCCTTGCATGACTCCAACTACGATAGATTCAGGCATGTCTTCCCAATAACTAAAATAATCTACATTTCCAGCAACAGGCTCGAAAAGATAATCTGCGTCAAGTACGATGACAATTGGATATACTTTTTCTGAATTTGCTTCATAATTTCTTGGCAATTGAATTTTCAACTTTCTAGTTTCATCTAATTTGGTTGAATAAAATTCTTCGTAAATAATTTGAGCAGAGCAAAAAAGACTAGTAAATAGGCAAAGTGTAACTAATAGGATTTTCTTCATGTTTAGATATTTGGTTGACGAAAGATACTAAAATTTATAAATGAAATATTTTATGAATAAAAAAAGCTTTCAGAATATAATTGAAACAAATATTATATAACTTCGAAGTAATAAAACTGTATTTATGAAGAATTATTTTATCATTTTATTCCTATTAATAACTAACGCTTTTGTTTTCGGACAAAATTTAACTGGTGAAGAGTTACTTGCCAAAGCTATTGCATATCACGATCCACAAAATAACTGGGATACTTTTAATGCTGCATTCAATGTTGAAATGGAATCTCCAAAAAGTTCAAAAAGAACCACTGAGATTAAAATTAATTTACCTGAAGAATATTTTTACTCGAAAGCGATAAAAGATACATTAACAACAGAGTTTACGTTGGATAAAGGAAGTTGTAGTATTGTTTTTTGTGGAACAAAGGATTTTTCTGAAGCACAGGTAAAAGAATATGGTTTAAATTGTGAACGAGCCTCTATGTATAAAAACTATTACACCTATTTATATGGTTTGCCAATGAAGTTGAAAGATGCGGGTACTATAATTCATGAAAACGTAGAGCGAAAATCTTTTAAAGGGAAAGAATATTTGGTGTTAAAAGTAACCTATGATAAAACTGTGGGTGGAGACATTTGGTATTTTTATTTTAATCCTAAAACTTTTGCAATGGAAGTGTATCAATTTTTTCATGATGAAAGTAAAAACGATGGAGAATATATTTTGCTTTCAGAAGAAGAAATTATTCAGGGTATAAAAATGCCAAAAATCAGAAAATGGTATTATAATACAGATGATGGATATTTGGGAACAGATACATTAAAGTAATATTCATAAGTAATTCACGTTTTTAAATTAAACCAAACCATGAAAAAACTACTCTTAATTTTATTGATCCCTTTACTATTAATTTCTTGTAAATTTGATGATGATACCGAAATAATAGAAATGATTGAGGTCATAGCTTCGCCTTGGGAAAGGATGAGTGATTTTCCAGGACTTGAAAGAGATGATTCTGTCGGTTTTACCATAAACGGCGAGGGTTATGTGGGTACGGGAAAGACAGGTGGATATCACACAGATTTTTATAAGTACAATCCAGATTCAAATAGTTGGAATCAAATAGCAGATATTAACGGTGTTGCTAGACAATATTGTTCTTCTTTTACAACAGGAAATGATGCTTATATTTTTGGAGGTAAAACAGGAGCAGATATGTATACAAACGAATTACAAAGCTATAATTCGGCATCCAATACTTGGACCAATCATGCTCCATTACCTGCCGAGGGACGATTCTCATCAATGTCTTTCAAATTAAATAATACAGCATATATAATAGGAGGCAGAACTAATGTAAGTTTTAATGAAGTTTGGGCTTATGACATTCCAAGTGATAGTTGGGTACAGAAAGCAGATCTTCCATTTAATGCAAGGCACGAATCTTTTACATTTTCTATTGATGGTTTTGGATTTATTGGTGCTGGAATAAATATGGACGGAAGTTCGTATAATGATGTTTGGAAATATGATCCTGCGTCTGATACTTGGACTGAAATGGAATCATTTCCTGGATCTATTCGTTCTTATGCAGTAGGATTTTCATATTTAGATAATGGGTTTGTATGCACTGGAAGTAATAGTCAAGCTGAGACTATAAATGAATTTTGGAGGTATAATAGTATAGATGATAGTTGGACAGAATTAGAAGCTCCAGCATATGGTAAGATACGTGGAACAGCGATATTTAAAATCAATAATGAAGTATTTGTTTGTAATGGATTGGATGAAAATATTGATCGATCTAAAGAGCTTTGGAGAACAACATTAACTTCTAATTAATAATAGAATTTCATTTTTAAATTTCTGAAACAAAAAAGGGATCGTTAAAAAACGATCCCTTTTTTTAATATAATAACACTTTAAATTAAGACCCACACATTAAACAATCATCATCTGGCTCACCATTTTGAGACTTCGTAAGTAACTCACGTAATTCTTGTGGAGTCATTGGTTTGTTTGAAACAGCTGAGGTAGCTTCTACTTTAGTTTCAGCAACTGCAGTAACAGGTTCTTTCTTAACTTCTTTCTTAAGAGTAAATTTAATTGCATCAACAGCACTCTTTGTACGTAAATAGTACATTCCAGTTTTTAAGCCGCTTTTCCATGCATAAAAGTGCATTGAAGTAAGCTTTGCCATGTTTGCATTTTCCATAAAAAGGTTAAGTGATTGAGATTGGTCAATAAAATAACCACGATGTCTAGACATATCAATTATGTCTTTCATACTTAATTCCCAAACTGTTTTGTATAATTCTTTTAAATCTTGAGGAATATTCTCTACACCCTGAATCGAACCATTTGCACGCATAATTTCTTCTTTTAAATCATCGTTCCAAAGGTTTAATTCTACTAAGTCTTCTAATAAGTGTTTGTTTACTACAATAAATTCTCCTGAAAGAACTCTACGGGTATAAATATTAGAAGTATAAGGTTCAAAAGCTTCGTTGTTTCCTAGAATTTGTGAAGTAGAAGCAGTTGGCATTGGCGCAACTAATAACGAATTACGAACTCCATTTTTCTTGATACTTTTTCTAAGTTTAGCCCAGTCCCAACGACCACTTAATTCTTCATCTTTAATTCCCCACATATTGTGTTGGAATTCTCCTTCAGAAATAGGCGAGCCTTTATACGTTTCATAAGGACCATCTTCTTTCGCCTCTTCCATAGAAGCTGTTAAAGCAGCAAAATAAAGCGTTTCAAAGATTTCTTGGTTCAGTTTTTTAGCTTCATCACAAGTAAAAGGAAGGCGCAATAAAATAAATGCATCTGCTAATCCTTGAATTCCTAAACCAATAGGTCTATGCTTAAAATTTGAATATTCGGCTTCAATTACAGGATAGTAATTTCTGTCGATTACTTTGTTTAAGTTTTTAGTTACACGTTTAGTTACTCTAAATAATTCCTTGTGATCAAACTCTCCATTTTTCACAAACATTGGAAGCGCGATCGATGCTAAATTACAAACTGCTACTTCTCCTGGAGAAGTGTATTCCATAATTTCAGTACAAAGATTTGAAGAACGAATTGTTCCTAAATTCTTTTGGTTACTCTTACGGTTTGCTGCATCTTTATACAACATATAAGGAGTACCTGTCTCGATTTGAGATTCTAATATTTTTTCCCAAAGCACACGAGCTTTAATCGTTTTTCTTCCTTTATCTAAAGCTTCAAATTCTAAGTACTTTTTTTCAAATTCTTCACTATGAGAGTCGTAAAGACCAGGACATTCATTAGGGCACATTAGTGTCCATTCTCCATCATCTTGTACGCGTTTCATAAATAAATCTGGAATCCACATTGCATAAAAAAGATCACGTGCACGCATTTCTTCTTTACCATGATTTTTCTTAAGGTCTAAAAACTCAAAAATATCGGCATGCCATGGTTCTAAGTAAATAGCAAAAGAACCTTTACGTTTTCCACCACCTTGATCAACATAACGTGCAGTATCATTATACACTTGAAGCATTGGAACAATTCCGTTAGAGGTACCGTTTGTACCTGAAATATAAGAACCAGTCGCTCTAATATTATGAATAGAAAGGCCTATTCCGCCAGCAGATTGAGAAATCTTTGCCGTTTGCTTTAACGTATCATAAATACCATCAATACTATCATCTTTCATGGTTAAAAGAAAGCATGAAGACATTTGAGGTTTTGGAGTACCACTATTAAATAAAGTAGGAGTTGCATGTGTAAAGAATTTTTTAGACATCAACTCATAGGTTTCTTTTGCAGCAGCTAAATCATCTAAATGAATTCCTAAAGAAACTCTCATTAGCATATGTTGTGGACGTTCAACAATATTGCCATTAAGTTTTAATAAATAAGAACGCTCTAGTGTTTTAAATCCGAAATAATCATATCCAAAATCACGGTTATAGATAATGGTTGAATCTAATTCGTCTGCATTTTCTTTAATTACATTATACACTTCATCACTTAAAAGAGGAGCTGGTTTTCCTGTACGAGGATTTACATATTCATATAAATCGGTCATTACTTCAGAAAAAGTTTTCTTTGTGTTTTTATGAAGATTTGATACTGATATACGCGCAGCTAGTCGTGCATAATCTGGATGGGAAGTTGTTAAAGTGGCAGCAACCTCTGCGGCTAAATTGTCCAACTCACTAGTTGTTACCCCATCGTAAAGCCCTTCTATCACACGCATGGCGACCTTTACCGGATCTACTAAATCGTTTAACCCATAACACAATTTACGAACACGCGCCGTAATCTTATC
>JAHRWC010000056.1 GCA_019090365.1 Flavobacteriaceae bacterium | reverse complement strand
GAGTTCGTCGGCAGCGTCAGATGTGTATAAGAGACAGCCTAATGACTTCCCTTTTTCTAACATAAATTGATAAGCTTCGTCATAGTCATTTGTAATGATTCCTTCTAAAATAGCCTCTTTAATTGCATCTTTAATAATACCTATTTCTCTGGAAGGTTTTAGATTATATGCTTTCATAATTTCCTCACCAGAAATTGGAGGTTGAAAATTACGAACATGATCTCGTTCTTCAACTTCCACAATTTTATCTCGAACCAATTTAAAATTATTGTGGTATTTTTTAAACTTCTTAGGGTTCTTGGTAGTAATATCTGCTTCACAAAGAGTCATTAAATCTTCTACATGTTCACCAGCATCAAAAATAAGTCTTCGAACAGCGCTATCAGTAACATCTGAAGCAATAACAATTGGTCTTGAACTCATCAATACCATTTTTTGAACAAATTTCATTTTTTCATTCAAAGGCATTTTGAGTCTTTTAAATAATTTGTAGACCATTTTTGATCCAACAAACTCATGACCATGAAATGTCCAGCCAACTTTTTTATCAAATCTTTTAGTGGGAGCTTTTCCAACATCATGTAATAAAGCAGCCCATCGAAGCCATACATTTTCAGTTGTTTCAGCTATATTATCTACGACTTCAAGCGTATGCCAAAAATTATCTTTATGTCGTTGCCCTTCAATGTCATCTACTCCTCTTAGTGCATCTAATTCAGGAAGAACATGAGGTAAAAGTTTTGTTTTATTAAGAATTGCAAATCCAATGGATGGTTTTGGAGATGCTAGTATTTTATGTAATTCGTCTACAATTCTTTCTTTTGAAATAATTTTAATCCGATCTGAATTTCTAGTGATTGCCTCAAACGATTTTTCTTCAATTTTAAAATTTAATTGTGTAGCAAAGCGAACTGCTCGCATCATTCTCAGAGGGTCGTCACTATAAGTAATATCTGGATCTAATGGAGTGCGAATGATCTTATCTTTTAGATCTTGTATACCATTGAATGGATCTAGTAAAGCTCCAAAGCTACCTTCCTGAAGGCTTAATGCCATTGCATTAATGGTGAAATCTCTGCGATTTTGATCGTCCTCTAAGGTTCCTCCTTCTACAGCTGGATTTCTACTATTTTCTTCATAAGATTCTTTACGAGCGCCAACAAATTCTAATTCTATCTCGTCAGCCCTTAACATTGCGGTTCCATAATTTTTAAAAATGGAAATCTTAGGTTTATTTGGCAATAATTTTGATACTTCTTTGGCTAAATCTATTCCACTTCCAACAGCAACAACATCAATGTCTTTAGCATTTCCTCTTTGTAAAATATAATCACGTACAAATCCGCCAATCACATAACTTTCTAGTTTTAAATTAGAGGCAGCCTTGGAAATAACTTTAAATATTGAATGATCTAAAGCTTGAATATGTTGATGCTTTTCTTGCATGTGTTAACTTCGGATTATTTTTACAGTTCCATCAGATTTAATCTTAATAATAGCTGATGGTTTTGCTGATTTTTTATCACGCTTCAAATCTACAACATAGTCAACACCATCCAAAATGACATTGCTTATTTCTTGAAAGTTATTAGGCGCTGCTTTTGTGCTAATATTCGCAGAGGTAGAAACAATTGGGCGTTTTAATTTCCTGATTAATTTATTGCAAAAAGGATCTTTAACCACTCGTATAGCTAAAGAATTATCACTTGCAATAAGGTTTTCTGCAACATGTAAAGGTCTGTCTAGAACTAATGTTGTTGGCTTTACGGCATATTTCAAAAGATCATAAATTACATCTGGTATCTCTTCAATATATTGTTCTAGCATTTTAAAATCACTCACTAAACATATTAATGATTTACTTTCATCACGTTTTTTAAGTTCAAATATTTTTTCAACTGCAGCTGCATTAGTTGCATCACAGCCAATACCCCAAATTGTATCTGTAGGGTAAAGAATTAATCCTCCTTTTTTAAGGGCATTTAATGAACTATAGATTTCTTCTTGCATTTATATTGGATTAATTTTTTGTTTGTGTTTTAATGATTTATATAAAGGCGCTTGAAGTAATAATACTTTAAATAAAGGCCAGTATTTTGGTTTTACAATGCTACTGAAAAAGTATCTAATTTGTAAATAAGTAAGTAAAATATAGAATTGAAATATTCCATAATGCTTTCTTATAATATATAGTAAGGATATTTTCAATTCAATTTTTATAGCAATCGATCTTTCTGTACTTGCTCCATGAAAATGAATGAAAGATGCACTTGGAACTAAGTAAGCTTCTTTATTAATTGCTGCTAATCTTTTGCATATATCAGTCTCTTCATAATACAGAAAAATATTAGTATCAAAGCCTCCAATTTCATTGAAGTTATCAGCATTAAAAAACATAAAACTTCCAGCTACAAATTGCCCACGTTGTGGCTCATTATATAATTGTTTTCTTTTTGGATACTTTTCAGAATTAATTGACTCTAAAAATTTTCTTCCTAAAAACTCACGTGATAATGAAGCAAAATGATCTATAGTTGGTAATATTTCATTTTTTGAATTAAAAGCTTGAGGACCACAAACACCAACATGTTTATTTTGATCCATAAACTCTTTAAGTGGCAATAAGCAATCATCATTTAATAAGACATCGTTATTTATAAATGAAATATATTTCCCTGTTGCTTTTTGTACACCTATCATATTTCCACCGCCAAATCCAGTATTGATATTGCTTCGGATAAGTTCAATATTATAAGTAGAAGGGATTGTGTTTATGTAGGATTCAAGCTTTAAAAAACTATCTTTTTCTGAACCATTATCCACAATAATATATTGACATTCCAGCTCTTTTGTAGTATGCTCGAATATAGATTTTATACAATTAATTGTATACTCTTCAGTATTATAATTAATGATTATAATGGAAATGTCAATCATTCTTAATTGTTTAAATATTGATCGATTCCTTTTTCAATATAGGTTAGTTTTTTTTCAGTTGTTTCTTTTTCAATTAACTGATTTACTTGTATATGACTCTTGTTTTGTTCTTTGTGATAAATATGATATACAATACCTTTATGTTTTAACCTTTTCCCTTGCACACCTATATTTATCAGTCGTTGAATCATTTCGCTGTCATCAATTCCCCAACCAGTCAATGATTCATTAAAGCCATTGATTTTTATTAAATCACTTCGCCAAAAAGACATATTACAGCCTCTTAATTTATTAGATCGTTTGTCTTCTTTTTTATAGCGATTTGCTAATAATGGAATATGTAATGTTCTTCCTCTTTTTTTAATTCCTTTTGAAAATAAATTGAAATGAATTTTCTTTTCCTCAAATAGGGTTGCTAAATAATCTTTCTGAATATTCACACGACTTCCATACAGAAATACATTTTTTTCAGCTAAAGAAAGATGGTCTTTCACAAACTCTTTATGCATAATAATATCTCCATCAATCTCAATAATATAATCGTATTTTGCTTTTGCGATCGCTTTATTCATAATGGCTGGCTTCTGATTTTTATTATCTTCATGCCATACATGAATGAGCGGTACAGGAAAGTCTTTTTGAAAATGTTCTATTAACTTTTTAGTTTCTTCTTTTGAACCATCATCTGCAATGATAACTTCATTGGGTAAATACGATTGATTTTTCACACTTAATAGTAATAGCTCTAAAGCTTCAGGCCAATTATAAGTTGGTGTAACTAATGTGCAAGTTGGGTTCTTCATTTTCATTTGGCAAAGATAGAGATTAATATTTTTTTGCTAGTCAAGGTAAATAAAAGTATTTTCGAACAGAATTTCTTAATAAGAGATATAACTTTATGGACTACGAAAATAAACCTGAAGGATATTATACTAATATTCGTTCTGAAATGGTAAAATATTTACCTGAGAATGCTAAAAAGATTATTGATGTAGGTTGTGGAAATGGTGCTTTTGCTGAGGTTTTGAAACAAAAAACGAATGGAGAAGTTTGGGGTATCGAATATATGGATAATGAAGCCCAAGATGCGAAAGAAAAATTACATAAGGTTTTTTCAGGTAGATGTGAAGATTACATAGATGAGTTACCAGACAATTATTTTGATGCCATTTATTTTAATGATGTGTTAGAACATCTAGTAGATCCTTATGATGTATTAGATAAAATAAAACATAAATTATCACCTGAAGGTGTTGTGATAAGCTCTATCCCAAACATGAGAGCTTATAAATCTTTTATGAAATTAGTGCTCAAAAAGGATTTTAAGTATGAAGAACACGGTACCATGGATAAAACCCACCTTCGTTTTTTTACCAAAAAGAGTATTAAGAGAATGTATGAGGAGCAAGGCTATACAGTATTAACTCATGAAGGAATTAACAAAACGAAATCGCTAAAACCTATCTTAATGAATATCCCTTTGTTGTTTACACAAATGGATATGTTGGATTTACAATATGCAACGGTTGCAAAGTTTATTAGATAAGCTAACCCTTATAAAAGCCTAAAGACTTTTTAAGGTTCTTTACTTTAAACTTCCAATGATCATCACAATAATTTATTAAGCTTTGTAATTTCCATTTTGAAACAGGAATATAATTAGTCTCAATATAAATTCTTTGTTTTTCTGAAATGATAAACTGATCAAAGAACTTTTTAATATTCACTTTTCCGAAGCCTGTAAATTCATTCACTTTATTTTCATGATGAATCACTGAAGACCAAGTTCGAACATTTCTAACTTGTAAAATGCGTTTTTCTTTTTTCCAGATTCTATGCGAAACATCGCAAACTGTTCTTGGGTTTTCATTTTTTTCAATCAACGAAATAAATGGATTGTACTGATGCAGTTTTTTTCCCACTTTAATGTGTGATTGTGTCTGAATGGTATATCCATCAATAAAGTCTAAAGCCATAAAAGACTGATTGTTAAACCTTTTTTGAACTTCATCAACATATAAATTACTTAAACAATCATCATTATCTAAACCGCTAGTGATGATGTATTCTTCTTTATAATTTTTTATATAATCTTTGATTGAAGGCAAAAATAAATCCATTCCATCGATAAATAATGGAACAAAATTTTCCATTTCCTTCTGAAGTTCTGCAACAACCTTTTTATATTTTTCAGGAGTTGTAGTGTCAAAGAACACCAACCATAAAAAGTTGTTATTAGTTTGTGCTTTTACACTTGGAAAACAGTAATTTGTAAAAAGTTCAAACCGATTTTCATGCCATTCTTCAGTTAATACTGCTACATTCTTTTTGTTGGTAGACCAATCTGCTTTCCGAAGATTAAATCGAGTAATTAAAAAGTGTTTAAACATGTGCTTTCCGTATTGAATCTTATCTTTGCAAAATTACAATTAATCAAAGGAACATTAAAATTGTATATTTTCACTGAAATTATTCGATTTATTAATTCTGAAAAAAATTGAAAGAGCATACAATTTTTAATACAAATCTTTCTTCTGAAAATATTGAAGAAATCACTAAATCTATTCATTCATTTGATGCAATTGAAGGTGGCTTTGGAAGTAGAAATTTCATAAAAAATATAACTGTCGGTGGAATTAATCTAAACATTAAATCGTTTAAAATTCCGAATCTAGTAAATAAAATTGCCTATAAATTCTTTAGAAAATCAAAAGCAAGACGTTCTTTTGAGTATGGAAATAAATTGATAAGCCTTGGTATTAATACTCCAAAACCAATCGCTTATTTTGAATATACTAGTTTATTTACGTTTCAAAAAAGCTTTTATGTCAGTGAGCAATACAACAATGAACTTACCTATAGAGAACTTATTAATGATCATGATTATCCTGGATTCGAAGAAATATTAAGAGCTTTT
>JAHRWC010000055.1 GCA_019090365.1 Flavobacteriaceae bacterium | reverse complement strand
AAGGAATTTTTTTAGCGACTTGATACACTTGTTTAAAGAAGCCTTCAGATTTTGACATTACATGTTTTTTAATATTTTAAAAAAAGTAATAATTGAAATCACAGCGGTTATAGTTCCAATAATGTAATTCATATTTAACTTTAATCGTTTAGGACTGTCTTTCGGCCTAAAAAACCATACATATAATGCTAACACTGTAAAAGTCCCTATTGCAGATGCAATTACAGTTAATAAAAGTTCTGGTTGTGAAAATTTAAACCAACCAAAGGTTGAGAAGGTTATACTTATATACACCCAATATGGAAGTGGTAACAGGTTTAAAACCGAAAGAAACATACCAGAAAAGAATCTGTTTGTTTTAGATTTATGTGTCTGTCT
Organism: Flavobacteriaceae bacterium; assembly: GCA_019090365.1. GTDB lineage: Bacteria > Bacteroidota > Bacteroidia > Flavobacteriales > Flavobacteriaceae > Marifrigoribacter. The sequence goes on along the minus strand of JAHRWC010000055.1, from coordinate 5,450 downwards.
TGAATTTTCTTTTCGTATATCCTTGGCAATAAAAAAGAAATAGATAGTAATGCATAAAAAGATACCCAATGCTACTTTTTGTAGCATATCAACAATATTAGGATGGTTATCTAAATAACGTGCAAAAAGTAAAGCAATATAGGTTTGAAAAAAAACAGTTACTGAAACTCCTAATGAGAAAAGTAATCCTTTTTTTCTACCTTCTGACATGCTAATTTTTGCAGCCGCAAGGTTGAGAAATCCTGGAGGAATTACTCCTACAATAGCAGCAATTAACCCGATAATAAAATTAAATAATAAAGACATTTAAAAAAATTCCAGAGTGAAGATACTATTTTTATAAAGAAGTGAAGCTAAACCTCAAATAAGTTATTTTCTTATTCTTTTCTAAATATTGTTTTTCGTAAAACGTTTGAATTTGAGTTACTTCTTTAGGAGTATATTCATTTCCATATACATCGTGGTGTGCATACTCAATGTTTAAGTCTAATCCTTGTAAAACACCTAAAGTATATCCATGCATAAACTCACTATCTGTTTTTAAGTGAACCACTCCATCTGGCTTTAAAATCTTCTTGTACTTATCAAGGAATTCTAAATTTGTAAGTCGATGCTTTGTACGTTTGTATTTTATTTGAGGATCTGGAAAAGTAATCCAAATTTCGTCAACTTCGTTTTCTTCAAAGAAGCAATCAACTAGTTCAATTTGTGTTCTTAAAAATCCAACATTAGTCAGATTTTCTTCAAGTGCTGTTTTTGCACCTCTCCAAAAGCGAGCTCCTTTAATGTCAATTCCTAAGAAATTTTTTTCAGGATACATTTCAGCTAGATTAACCGAATACTCTCCTTTACCACATCCTAATTCTAAAACTATTGGTTTGTCATTTTTAAAAAAAGAATTTTTCCAATTTCCCTTTAAGTTTAAGGTATTGTTAAACGCCTCTTCCCTTGTTGGTTGAACAACATTCGAAAAATTTTCGTTCTCTTTAAATCTCTTTAGTTTATTTTTACTTCCCACTAATTTAACTTTTTGGCAAAATTAAGGAAATATTGGTCGGCTTCACATTTATTATCTTTGTTTTATGATGCCAAAAAAAACCATCTTAATAGCACCTTTACATTGGGGTTTAGGACACGCTACACGGTGTATCCCAATAATTAATGCGTTAATTAATTTTAATTTTAATGTAATTATTGCTTCAGATGGAGGCGCTTTATTATTGCTTCAGAAAGAATTTCCCTTATTAAAAACTATAGAATTACCTTCATATCAAATTGAGTACCCCAAAAAAGGAAAGAATTTTAAATTAAATTTATTACTTAAGCTTCCTGCTATTCGGAAGGCTATTTCAGAAGAAAAAAAAATTATAGAAGAACTAGTCAATAATAATAGTCTTGATGGAATTATAAGTGACAATCGATTTGGTGTACATCATGAAAATATACCTAGTGTTTTTATTACACATCAAATAAAAGTATTATCGGGTTCAACTACTTTTATTAGTTCAAAAATACATCACAACATTATTAAAAAATTTGATGAATGTTGGGTGCCAGATATTGAAAGTAAAATAAATTTAAGCGGTAAAATTGGTCATGTTAAAAGCACTCATTTTAAGGTAAAATACATTGGTGTATTAAGTAGAATGAAGAAATTAAATCTGCCAATGGTTTATGATATAATTATACTTTTATCTGGGCCTGAACCTCAGCGAACTTTATTGGAAGTTCAACTTTTAGAAATTTTCAAAGAATCAAAGTATAAAGTATTAATGGTTAGAGGTGTCGTTGAAAATAATCAAATTAAACATACTTTAAAAAACATAACTATTGTAAATTTTATGGCAACAACCGAATTAGAAAAGGCTATAAACGAAAGTGATTTGGTTGTTTCAAGGTCTGGTTATACCACAATTATGGATTTAACTGTTTTAGAGAAAAAGGCTTTTCTTATACCAACACCAGGGCAATTTGAACAAGAGTATTTAGCTAAAAGGTTGAAGAAGCTCGAACTAGTCGCCTCTTGTAGGCAAGATAATTTTAATTTAGATAAATTAAAAGATATAAAGGATTATAAAGGATTAAAAAAGGTTGAAAATCAAATTGATTTTAAGGAATTATTTAGCCTGTTCAAGGGTAAATGAAAATTCGGAACCAATACCATATTGGCTTTCTACATATATTCTTTCAGAATGCGCTTCAACTATATGTTTTACAATTGAAAGACCTAAACCACTTCCTCCTTCTTGACGAGAACCACTTTTATCCACTCTGAAGAAACGTTCAAAAAGACGTGGAATATATTTTTTTTCTATTCCAACTCCGTTATCTGTAATTCTAATTAGCACTTTATTATTAGCTAGCATTTCTACTCTAACTTCAGTAGTACCATCTTGTTGTCCATATTTAATTGAATTTACAATTAGATTAGAAACTACTTGTTGAACTCTTTCTTTATCAGCATGAACTAAAACTGGAAATTTATAATCTTTATCGAAAGTTAATGAAATAATTTTTTTTGAAGCCTTCATTTCAAATAGTTCAAACACATTATTTATCAACTCTATTATATCAAAATCTTCTTTGTTTAGATTAAGATCACCTACTTCAAGTTTGGTTATCATATCTAAATCTTTAACAATGTAGATAAGACGCTCAACACCTTTGTTTGCTCTTTCAAGGTATTTTTCGCGCACTTTTTTATCTTTTAAAGCGCCTCCATCTAATAATGTTAAGATGTAACCTTGAACTGTAAATAAGGGTGTTTTTAATTCGTGTGAAATATTTCCGATAAATTCTTTTCGATAGTTCTCTCTAATTTTTAATGCTTCAATTTCTAACTTTTTGTGTTGTGCAAAACGTTCAACCTGCTTCGTCAAAGTTTCCATATTTGTGGTAATAGGTTGTTCACTTAAGCTAGAAGCATCTAAAATACTTACATCGTCATATATTTTTTTAACCCTTTTGTAAATAAATTTTTCGACTCTATATTGAATCACAAAAAATGAAAAAACATAAATAAGTACTGTAAATAAAAGTAGAATCCAAATATTGAAATCATTTATAAATACTAAAAACAGTGTAAAAAAAGCAGCGAGAAATAGGGTAATATACCCAGAAGTATATGCTGCAAACTTATATGTTTTTTTAAAAATTTTAGTCAAAACAACTCTTACATTACAAATTTATAGCCAACACCTTTTACAGTTTTAAAACTATCATCTCCAATTTTCTCTCTTAATTTTCTAATATGAACATCTATTGTTCTATCTCCAACAACTACATCATTACCCCAAACAAAGTTTAATATATCTTGACGTTTAAAAACTTTTCCTGGCTTCGAAGCTAAAAGAGACAGGAGTTCAAATTCTTTTCTTGGTAAAATTAATTCTTGCCCGCCTTTTACTACTAAATATTCTTCTCTGTTAATTATCAAATCACCTATTACTATCTGATTTCCGTTTTCTTGAGGAAATTTAAAGCGCCTTAGTAATGCTTTAACTTTACTTAATAACACTTTTGGTTTAATAGGTTTGGTAATATAATCATCTGCTCCCGCATCAAATCCAGCTACTTGCGCATAATCTTCGCCTCGGGCAGTTAAAAATGTAATTACAGTTTCCGAAAGTTCTGGAATCTTTCTAAGTTTTTCACAAGCTTCTACACCATCCATTACTGGCATCATAACATCTAATACTATAAGGTGAGGCTTATATTTTTTTGCCTGAGCTATAGCTTCTACTCCATTTTCAGCAGTGACTATTGTATATCCAGCATTGGAAAGGTTATATCCAACAATTTCTAAAATATCTGGTTCGTCATCTACAAGAAGAATAACTGTATCAACTTTTTTCATTAATTTTTTTTAATCAATTTCAGCAAAATAGCTATAATCAGGCATTTACAAGTGCTATGAAAATTTTTGATAAAGATAAGGTTAAATCACAATCTAGCACTTTATATGGGTATTGTTAATAATTTGATAACATATTAAATGTGTTTTAATAATCTCGAAATTATTGAATTATGTATATTTGCACTACACAAATTAATATTTTATTTTATGAAAAAAATTACTCTTTTAGTAGCTCTTTTTGCTGGAGTTACCTCTTTTGCACAAGTTGCATCTACAAGTTTTGAAGAAGAACTTATTATTGAAGATGTAAATGATGGAAAATACTTTGATTTAGGTGATGCAAACGTTGCTCATGACCTTGTAAATAACCCTTTAGAGACTCCTGTTGACCAAAGTGGAGGAACTGAATTAAGTGTTGATGCACGTTACGTACCATATGATACTCCAGGTTCTGGTTTAGTAGATGGAGATTTTGTTGGTGTTACAACTTTTACTCCTTCTGGAGATCTTGGATTTACTGATGGAGATCAAGGATACCAAATTAGTGATACTGATGGGACTATGATTTTAGAATTTGGTGAGGTTGACTTAACTGGTGTTTCTTCTCCTTCTATATCTATGGATTTCATCCTTTCTATCAATGGTGATGGAACTAATGGTAACTATGAAGGTGATGGTACTGTTAATGAATCTGGTTCAGATCGTTTACGTATCTATGTTAAGGATTTAACAAACAATACTGAAATTGATTTATTTAACTCAACTGGTTCAGATCTTGATGATTTAGTACCAACTGATGGTAGTGGATTGTACATTCTAGAATGGCAAGAAGGTACTGCAGATTTACTAACTGGTACTACTGTTCAATTAGTAGTTGAAGCTAGAGTAAATTCTGGTGGTGAAGTGTTCTTTATTGATAATATTGTTTTTGATGGTTCTTTAGGAGCTAATGATTTAAATAACTCTAAATTTTCAATTTACCCTAACCCTGCAACACAAGGTTTTGTTAACATTACGTCTCAATTAAACGGAGATAAAGAAGTTGCAGTTTATAATGTATTAGGAAAACAAGTAATTAATACTACGATTGCAAATGAAAGATTAAACATTGCTGGTTTATCTAGTGGTATTTACATCGTAAAAGTAACTCAAGATAATATCTCAGCTACAAAAAAGTTAGTAGTTAAGTAATTATTTTTCAAATAACATTTTATTAAAGCTTCTGTTTTTAACAGAAGCTTTTTTATTTTATTTATTTTTATCCTGTGGGAATTAAACGTGAAATATTTAATATAAAATCTCTTAAAGATTTTGAAACATTAGCTCTTGATGTTTTTCAATATCAATACAGGAATATTCCTATTTATCAAGAATTCTGTAACTTATTGAATTGTAACAATACTTCTGTCAACTCTATTCAGGACATTCCTTTTTTACCTATTCAATTCTTTAAATCTCATATAATTTCAGATGATAAAAACTCTGAAACTATTTTTTCAAGTAGCGGTACCACAGGTAGTGTTTTAAGCAAGCATTATATATCAGACTTAAATTTATATAAAGAAAGCTTTACATATGCCTTTCAACAATTCTT
>JAHRWC010000054.1 GCA_019090365.1 Flavobacteriaceae bacterium | reverse complement strand
GAACTTACGGTCAATTTCAAACTTGAAGAATTTACGGGTGGAAATCTATTAATAGGCAATAATGGCGGGAAAATTATCCTCATGAAAAATTTAAAGATTCATTGGGACTATAAAGCATGTACACAATTTAAAGACCCTATCATAGCAAACGTAATTGCTGAGTATCGCTATAGAGTAAGTATTTCAGAAGAAAATGGAACTAAAATAATTGATACCAAAGATTACAAATATGGTGCTGGAGATATTGACAAATTCTTAGTTGATATTAAATATTCTGAATTAGGTATTTACAATGTTTGGTTTACTTTTGAATATAACATTTTTGGTTCAGAAGAATGGTTTTTATACAATACAGATAAGGACACTATTGAAAAATGTGCAAAATTTAATTAATACGTAACTGCTTAATAAATTTGATCAAAAAACTCCAACACAGGAATCTACAAACTGCGAATAAAATACGTGTTGTTTTTCAAGCCTCTTATGCCATAGAGGCAAAATTATTAAAGGCTACTGATTTCCCTCCTTTAAAAAGAACGCTAGAAAATTTCATAGAAAGTAATACCGAATTTTATGGCTATTTTAAAGGTCAAGATTTAGCGGCTGTAGTAGAAATTAAACATACTACACAATTTACACACATACAGAGTTTAGTGGTACATCCCGATTATTTCCGACTAGGAATCGCCAGTAAACTAATAGAATTTGTGTTTAAGCACTTTGATTCAGAATTGTTTGTAGTAGAAACTGGCGTGGATAACGGTCCAGCCACAAAACTATATCTAAACGTTGGTTTCATAGAAGTGAAACAATGGGATACTGAGTTTGGTATAAGAAAAGTCAAGTTTGAGAAGAGGGTTAAAAAAAAGCACAACTTCTCATAAAATCAAGCCATTCCTTAATTTACCCTATCTTTAGAAAAACTAACTATCCTATACTTGAGGTCATTATCTTCAATGGGACCATTAATTATACACTATGATTACCAAAATTATCGTCCTAGCTTTGTATGTATCTATTCTTTTTTTTATCGGAATTTTTGCCTCACGGAGAGTAAAAAGCATGAGCGATTATTATCTAGGTGGAAAGAAAATGGGCTTTTGGGCAGTTGCTTTTTCTGCTAGAGCTACTGGAGAATCTGGTTGGCTATTAATTGGTTTAACAGGAATGGGCGCTATCGCTGGTTATTCTGGTTATTGGGTCGTTGTAGGTGAATTGCTCGGTGTTTTTATTTCCTGGCAGTTTATGGCGAAAAAATTTAAAAGGTTCTCTGATAAATACAAAGCAATTACAATCCCAGACTACCTTGAAGGTCATTTTAAATCAACTACAAACAACCTTCGGATTATTTCGGCTTCTGCCTTAGTAATTTTCGTCATTATCTATGTTGCATCCCAAATGGACGTAACAGGAATTGCATTTGAGTCCATGTTAGATATAGACTATAGAGTTGGTGCTCTAATTGGTTTTGCTATAGTATTGGTATATATATTCTTTGGTGGATTTGTCGCTGCAGTTTGGTCTGATATGTTTCAAGGAATTTTAATGTTTCTTGGTTTAGTGTTACTTCCAATTGTTGTTTGGTTCTCCATGGATCATGGAGCTGGAATCACCGCTGGATTGAATGCCATTGATCCAACATTAACTCAAATAATGGGACGTAGCGAGGATGGTTGGATGAACCTATTTACGATACTTGGTTTCTCTATGATTGGGTTGGGTTTCTTAGGATCGCCGCAAGTATATGTGCGTTTTATGTCCATTAAAAGCGAAAATGAGATTGATAAAGGAAAATGGGTAGCATTACTCTTTACCTTATTAACGGATGCAGCAGCAGTAACGATAGGTATTCTTGCACGTATTTATTTCACACAAGAAGGTCAAGACCCAGAAGCAATTTTAGGAAATACAGGTGAAGATGTACTAAGTATGATTACCAATGAATTTTTACCAACAATATTAGTGGCTATCTTTATTGCAATTGTGCTTTCAGCAATCATGTCTACGATAGATTCACTTTTAATTCTTGCTTCTAGTGCGATTACACGTGACTTTTATCAGAAAATATTTAGACCTGATTTAAAAGATGAAGAATTGACAAATTTTTCAAGAATAGTAACCATTGCTATGGCATTAGTAGCTCTCGGTATAGCAATTCTTTTATATTTCTTATATCCTGAAAGGCAAATCTTTTGGATCATCATATTTGGTTGGTCCGGAATAGCAGCAACCTTCTGTCCAGTAATTATTCTAACACTTTTCTGGAAAGGTTATACTGAAAAAGGAGCGATAGCATCTATGATTACAGGTTTTGTTTCAGTGATACTATTCAAGTTTGTGGTGGCGAACATGGAAGGAATTGGCCCCTATTTTCAAGAATTAGATGTGCTAGCACCTTCGTTTCTACTATCAATGATTGTAGGGTTTATCGTTTCAAAAATGTTTCCTTCCGAAGTAATTGAAACCGATGATTCAGAAATAATTGAAAAAACAGGAGAATAAAGAATGAATTATATCCATTTCTAAAATTATTTTATCTTTAAAAAATCTAACCATAGGCTAAATGAATACATTTCATTCACTGAATAATACTAAAATTAAGAACATCACGAATATTGTTTTCGTTGTTTGCTTTGCATTATTGACAAACCAATCCTTTGCTCAATATTGTACTGATGACGAGCGATTTAGTGAAATCGAAGTTTTCACCAATAATGAAATAGAAACAACATTGAATGCTGTATATGGTTCTGCAATTAATTGGGAAGGGGATGCTGAAAGTTTAGAAATTGACTTTTATTTACCTTCTCTTGATATCGATCCACTGTCTAGTAGACCCTTTATTTTATTAATCCATGGAGGTGGATTTACAATAGGAGACAAATCTTCTTATGCATTTGAATGTAGAGCACTTGCCAGAAGAGGTTACGTTGTCGCTTCTATGAATTATCGTTTAGGCTATGATCAATCTAATTCTTCTAACCTAGTGAATGCTCTATATCGAGCACAACAAGATGTAAATGCTGCTTTACGGTATGTAATTGAAATTGCTCCTATCCTAGGAATTGACACCTCTTGGATCTTTATTGGTGGTGGTAGCGCAGGATCTATTTCTTCGTTGTTTACAACGTATATGGATCAAGATGATTGGAATTTTTTATTTCCAGGAATTGAATCTAATCTTGGATCTATAAATACTTCAGGAAATGATTTTACCCACACTTTTGAAATTAATGGTTTGTTGAATCAATGGGGGTCTGGACCAGATATTGCAATGACACCAAGCGAATTAAAACCAATGGTGTCTTTTCATGGTGCACTTGATCAAGTTGTACCCATTGGAGAAGGTGGGTTTGGAACCATTGGTTCACAATTAATACATGAAAGATTAATAGACAATGGAATTTGCAGTGATTTTACGTTAGATCCACAAGGTAATCATGTAGTGTATAATACACTAGAAGGAAGAACATTTATGATGAATAGAACAAGTTGTTTCTTTAAAAGTTTGTTTTGTGATAGTTGTAGTGATTTCTTTTCTACTGAAATGGTTGAACCAAACTGTTCTGGAATATTAAATACTAATGATTTAGATGAATTAAATGAAACCACTGTGTTTCCTAATCCGTTTAAAAATCAACTGAATTTTAGTTCACTTAACGGAAATGAATATTTTCTCATGTATGATGTTCATGGTCATTTAATATATGAAGGATTAAACATTCATTTACAAGATTTTCAGAAGCTATCTAGAGGGATGTATCTAATTAAAATGCAAGATGAAAATCATACCCAGTCATTCAAGCTAATTAAAGAATAAATTCATAAATTAAATTTGAGAATTAGTAATATATAAAAAGCCCCAGAAT
>JAHRWC010000053.1 GCA_019090365.1 Flavobacteriaceae bacterium | reverse complement strand
TAAAGTATCATTTCCTTGTGGTTCCATCCAACAAATTATTGCTTTGTTTTCAGATATCATTGTAACATCTACTCTTCCAATTGCATTTCCGCTGTCTATTCTAATGGGCAGTCCAAATGTTTTTCCATTGTCTTCAGAAAAAATAGCTTGTACTCTAGGATTATCATTTTCGGCAGTAAACCAAGCCACAGCTAAATTATCACCTAAAGCATCAACAGAAGGGCCGTTGACAGGGCAACCAGGCATCACCCATTGATCTTCATAAATAGCTTGTGGTTTTGTCCAGTCTCCATTTTCAAATCTCACAATACTAATATCTCTAACCTCTTCTGAAGATCGATCTCGATATACTACGATTGGACCATTATTAGTAATTGCCGCTGAAGTCTGACAACAATCACATACACGTTCATCCATCAAAATATCTTCTAAAATTTCACCTTTCTTATTTACAATTGCTGAACGCAAGGTCATTTGTGCATTTTCACGTTCAACATTTACAGTAGTTCTTCCATCCAGCCAAGTCACAAAAAAAGAGTCATTCTTAAAAGGAAGCATTGAAACAAATCCATGCTCACTTTTAGTGCCATCTGTATTTAACAATATGTTGTTATTCCAAGTTTTTGTTTCGGAAGAAAAAAGATTCAGTTTTACATCGTAAGTATAGGTTCCATCTGCTGATTTCTGAAGAAAGTTAGTCAGAATATTTCCATCATTTTCAGTTATAGCAGGAAAGTCGGCCCAATTTACAAACCAATCTTTACCATTAATTATTTCTTCGGAAGAAGACCAAGTATCATTTTTTAAAACTGAATATTGTAAACTTGAGATCGAATCTTTTTTTTCAACCCAAGAGAGAAATATTTCTTTTCCATTAGAATATAATTTCGGAAGTGATGAATTTCCTTGAGCAGGGCTTATTAATTCTTCAATTATAGGTTTGGTTATTTGAATTTTTGAAACAGGATCTTTTTTGACATCAGGTTTACAGGAAAAAACAAGGAAAATTGAAATTATATAAAAATATTTCATGTTAGGAGTCAGATTTTGATATGAAAGCAGCTATTTCCTCAGGATTAATCTTTTCTATGGAATGAGGTGCTTCTTCAAGAATAATTAGTTTCGAATTATGTAAACTTTTATGTACATCCTGAGTTTCTTCAATGCTTACCATAGTATCTTTTGAGCCAATTCCTAAGTAAACAGGAATTAAAATTTTTTGATAATTAGATGAAGTTAATGCCAATCCGTTTCCTAAGTCTAGCATCATCTTTGCTGTTTTATTCATCATTTCTTCCCAATCCAATGGAGCATGTTCCTTTTCTAGTTTATGGGCAAAATGTGGCACTTTTTCATTTATTAATTTTGGATTTAGCATTTTCACTTCTTTAGATGCAGAAGTGGGTGTCCAATTAAATTTAGTGCCTAGTGTAATAATCTTTGAGAAACAACTTTTATTTTGACTTGCAATATTCAAGGCTACATATCCACCCATGCTATAACCAAAAACAATTACATTTGATAGTTGGTTAATTTTAAGGTATTCAATTACATTTTCCGAAAATAAACTTACAGAAAAATCCTTATCTGATTTACGTCCACCATGTCCTTGAAAATTAATATTATGAAGAGTATATGAATTTTCTAATAATGGGATTAAGTCTCTAAATTGATTTTTAGTACCTAAAGCTCCATGTAATAAAAGTAGATCTTTTTTCATGGATTGAAGATACTAAATAAGAAGGTAAATGAATTAATTTTTCACTACCTCGGCATACAAATCGAAATCCTCTGCTGCAGTAATTTTCACATGAGCAAATTCACCTGTGCGTAAATATCCTTCTTCAGCGTTAATAAGAACTTCATTATCAACATCTGGACTATCAAATTCGGTTCTTCCCACAAAATAACTACCTTCTTTACGATCGATCACTACTTTAAATTCTTGTCTGATTTTTTGTTGATTCAATTCCCAAGAAATTTGAGATTGAATTTCCATAATTTCATTAGCACGTTCCATTTTTACTTCTTCTGGAACATCATCTTCTAAATTAAAGGCATGTGTATTTTCTTCGTGAGAATAAGTAAAACAACCTAAACGTTCAAATCTCATTTCTCGAACCCACTCTCTAAGCGTCTCGAAATCTTCTTGAGTTTCACCAGGATAACCAACAATTAAAGTCGTACGGATTGTCATATCTGGAACTACAGCTCTAAAATCTTCTAACAATTTTGTTGTTTTAGCTTTTGTCGTTCCACGACGCATTGATTTTAGAATTGGATCTGAAATATGCTGCAATGGAATATCAATATAATTACAAACTTTTGGTTCGTTTCTCATTACATCCAAAACTTCCATTGGAAAACCTGTTGGAAAAGCATAATGAAGACGAATCCATTCAATTCCTTCAACTTTAATTAACTCTTGAAGTAGTTCAGCTAAGTTTCTTTTCTTATATAAATCAAGACCATAATAGGTAAGATCTTGCGCAATTAAAATTAATTCTTTTACTCCATTTGCAGCTAATTTTTCAGCTTCAATTACCAATTCTTCGATAGGAGTACTCTTGTGTTTTCCACGCATAATAGGAATTGCACAAAAAGAACAAGGTCGATCACAACCTTCAGCAATTTTAAAATACGCGTAATTTTTAGGAGTTGTTGTAAGACGTTCTCCAATCAATTCATGTTTATAATCCGCTCCTAATGCTTTTAATAAACCAGGTAATTCTGTAGTTCCAAAATATTGATCTACACTCGGAATTTCTTTTTGAAGATCTGGTTTATAGCGCTCAGATAAACAACCTGTAACAAACACTTTATCTACTTCCCCAGCTTCTTTTTTCTGAACATATTCTAGGATTGTATTAACACTTTCTTCTTTTGCATTTGCAATAAAACCACAAGTATTAATTACAACAATATTCCCTTCCTCTTCATGAACCACTTCTTTATTATTGGCTTTTAATTGCCCCATCAACACTTCACTATCGTAAACGTTTTTAGAACAACCCAAAGTAACTACATTGATTTTATTCTTTTTTAAAGTTTTTGTACGCATAAGAATATTTTAAATCGAAACGATTTATTAATTAAAGAATGAATCAACAAATTCATGCTTATTAAACACTTGAAGATCATCAATACCTTCACCTACTCCAATATATTTTACTGGAATTTTAAACTGATCACTAATTCCTATAACAACACCACCTTTTGCAGTACCGTCTAATTTTGTAACCGCTAATGAAGTAACTTCAGTAGCAGCAGTAAATTGTTTAGCTTGTTCAAATGCATTCTGTCCAGTAGAACCATCCAATACTAATAAAACCTCATCTGGAGTATTTGGAATCACTTTTTGCATTACACGTTTTACTTTAGTCAACTCATTCATTAAGTTCACTTTATTATGCAAACGTCCAGCAGTATCAATAATTACTACATCTGCATTTTGTGTCACAGCACTTTCTAAAGTATCAAATGCAACACTTGCAGGATCACTTCCCATACTTTGCTTTACAATAGGCACATCGGTACGATCTGCCCATACTTGAAGTTGATCTATTGCAGCAGCACGAAATGTATCGGCAGCTCCTAGAACTACTTTCTTACCCGCTTTTTTAAATTGTTTTGCTAACTTTCCAATGGTAGTTGTTTTTCCAACACCATTTACACCAACAACCATGATAACGTAGGGAGCATCTTGTTCTGGTATTTCAAATTCTGTTGCATCACCAGTGTTTGTTTCACTAAGTAAACCTGCAATTTCTTCTCGTAGAATTAAATTTAATTCAGAGGTACCTAAATATTTATCTTTAGCAACTCGAGCTTCAATACGATCAATTACCTTTAATGTAGTTTCAACACCTACATCACTAGACACTAGTACTTCCTCTAAATTGTCTAAAACATCATCAT
>JAHRWC010000052.1 GCA_019090365.1 Flavobacteriaceae bacterium | reverse complement strand
TAAATGAATAATCTTCAGCTACTGCTTCAAAAATGATTTCGTTCTGTATATTTTTTATTATTTCTGCAATAGAAAGTTTTTCCATATTCTTTCTAATTATGCGTCATTTACATGTTTACGAAGTTTCTGTCTTCTTTCAAAAGCATTCACACGTTCAATAACTTTATCTTCTACAAAATCAATTATTTTTTCTTGAACGCGGGTTTTATACACTTTATTCATATATGTAATTCCACCAGGAGACATAACATTTACTTCTACTAACATTCCATTGATTACATCAATACCTACGAAATACAGACCATCTTTTATTAGTTTTGGTCCGATACGGCGGCATAATTCTTTTTCATGTGCTGTTAATGAATGTTTTTGAACACTTCCACCAGCACTTACATTAGAACGATGATCCTCTTCCCCAGGAACCCTTTTCATTGCGCCAATTGGTTTCCCATTTAGCATTAAAATTCGAACATCACCTTTATCAGCACCTTCTATATAATCTTGTAAAATCACATAATTAGAAGTACCATCATTATTGTCTATGTAAAAATCTAATAAAGAATTAATACTTAACATGGCACGTTTTTCAATTAAAATAACTCCAGAACCTCCAAATCCATTCAATGGTTTTAAAATCATTTTATCAGGACCTTCTTTAATGGTACGTTTTAAATACTCTTTATTTTTAGTAACATGAGTACGAGGGATTATTTCATTTTTTTCATCCTCAAAAACAGCTGTATATAGTTTATTATTAGCTCTTCGTATTCCGTCTAGATCATTCATGATAAAGACATCATCTTTTACTGAATCTAAGAAATTCAACATAATCATATCTAGGGGTGGATTGCTTCTTAGAATAATAGCATCAAAACCAGCAAGAGGTAGCATTTCATCATAAAATTCTGCATTTTTATGAAATGACTTTAAGCTATTTGAAATTTTTTCTTGGCGTTTTATTACGTGTGAAAAAGAATAAGCTACACTATCACGAATTGTTAAATTAGCAGGTGTTGTTATTACCACTCCATGACCTCTTTTTACAAATTCATGAATCATAGCAAGGGTTGAATCATCTTCAGGACGTGGATTCATTTCTTCCCAAGGGTACATTATAAAGCAAACATTCATATTTCAAAAATTAGAAAAATAAATATATAGTAATTCTTTTATAAAATGAAAAAAAAATTGGGAAATAAGACTAGTTACATGTAACTAATATATTATCAAGGTAATAATACTCATCATCAGCCCAATTTTGAAGTCTAATACGAATGATTAGTGTAGCTCCTGTAATTCCGTTTACAGAAAACGAAATAGTTCCAGATAAATCATCTATTAACGTATGGTTTGCATTTCCATTTCCAGAATAATTAGGGACCTCAGTAAAATTAACACCATTATCTGTTGAATATTCAATATCTATATAATCAGATTCAGATTCACCACATTCATAATCATTGGTATGATCGTCTATGTATTCTAATGAACCTGATTCACTAAAATCCATTGAAATATTTATATCTGTATAACCTGAAATATCAATTAATTGAGTTTCTAATAAAAAAGTACCATTGGTATCTCTAAATGTCATTACACCACTTATTACTTTTGCAAAATCATTTGCATCTATTAATGTTCCAGGCAAACTTGGTGTATTATCTCCAAAAGCTGTAAAGCTTGTAAGCGACCATTTAGTAACACCTCCAGGGTAATTACCATTCACAGAACTTAATCCTGTTACCCCTGTGTTTTCTACATATGAATTAAAATCTTCTTCAAATAATATATCAGAATTACAGGTATTATTATTACAGTTTATACTTCTCCAAACATATAAAATTCCATCATAAACTTCCCAACAACGTTTCCCGGTAACTGGATCACTCACAAAAACCATAAGTCCATCATCTCTATTGTCTGAGGTTGAAACAGGAATTAATGCTTGTTGTGCTTCAGTTACAATAGGCATTAAAAAACCACCAAAAACATTATATGGGATTTTTTGTGCATCTAAATGTAAAACAGCTGCACTATTTGTATTTATTGTGTTTATTCCAACTTGGGCATTTATTTCAGAAATAAAAAAGAAAACAATAATATATAAGAAGTTAGCTTTCATGTTTAAAATGTATGGCTTCCTATATCTGTACAATTATCTAATGAAAAAATACTATAATCAGCTGCATTGTAGGTTGTACTTGGACCTGTGCCTGCTGTTTTTCTTAAAGTAGTATTCTGAGCATAATTACTAGAATCTCCAATTGTACCCATTATATCTATCCTTCCTCCTAAAGTAGTGACTAACTCTACCACATCATTTCCATTAAAATCGATATCAAAATCTGAATCATCTATGTTTGAATTACATGGAGAAGCTACATTAGGATGAGCAATTACATAAACATCTCCATGTACTAGATTAATACCAGTTGGAAAAGAATAAATATTTGCCGGTGTACCATTACCATTAAAATAAATATTAATCATATAGTTATTTAAAGAAACTGTACTACCTGTGAAGTTTGCTATTTCTAGAAGTTTGTTATTACTAGAACCTTCAACATATTCTGAAATAAATAAGTTCGATGCAGTTGGTGAAGCTGTTGTTACTGGGCCGTCATAAGAAGAAAGAACCGATAACCCTGTCAATGTCCCTTGGGTTGCTAGAGGCGTAACTTCAAAAGCAATGTATGAGTTTAAATCAGCTGGAAGAATTGTATACGTACTTGAAGTACCTGTTTGAATTTGAGTTTGATTTGTTCCAGAGGCATCGTCAGCTCGATACCATGTGTATGTATGTGTTCCCTCTGGATCGTTTTCAGCATCTGAATAAGTAAAGCTCGCCGTCAAGATTTCTCCTACTTGAAATATTCCTGCTATTTGTAATAAGCTAGCTACAGGCGCAGCATTTAAAGGCATACAGTAAATGTCTTCCCAAGCAGCATCTACTCCATCGTAAATCTGAATACATCTTGTGGTTCCATCAATTAAATAAACCATTAAACCATCATCTGATGCAGTAACAGGAATTAAATTTCTTTGTACTAATGAAACTCTTGGTGGTAAAAACCCACCATAATTAACATTATCAGAACTACTTTCAATGTCTAAAACTGAAGCAGGACTTGGACTTGTTGTATTGATTCCTACTTGAGAAAAAGCACTCAAACTTGAAAAAATAATAAGAAACGCTAAAATCTTCTTTTTCATGGGATTAAAAAACTGTTCAAAAATAATAATCATTGCAATTATCTAGGTGCCAAAATATTATAATTTATAAACAATACGAGTAATTTATTAACTAGATAATAAACTATTCGACATATGGTTTAATTTATTCGCTAAGATATTTGTAAGGATTAGGTTTAATAAAATTTCAATATTAAGTTTGCATTAAATTAATTAAATAAAACAGAATAGAATGGATTTAGAAAAATGGTTAGGCAAAGGAATTGAATTAGGTACCGAATATGGTATTAAAGTTATTGGCGCAATTATAATTTGGATTGTCGGTTCATGGATCATTAAAAAGATCATGAAAGTGATGACAAAAATGATGAACAAAAGTAATTATGAACCAAGTCTACAGAAATTTTTAAAAAACCTTACGGGATGGCTATTAAAAGTAATTCTATTTATTGTAATTCTAGGAAACTTAGGTGTTGAAACTACTTCTTTTGCTGCTATTCTAGCTGCTGCTGGTTTAGCAATAGGTATGGCTTTACAAGGTTCTCTTGGGAATTTTGCTGGCGGTGTTTTATTAATGATTTTTAAGCCTTTTAAAATTGGAGATTTAATTGAAGCACAAGGGGAATTAGGAGTAGTTAAAGAAATTGAAATCTTTACTACAAAAATAGTTTCTCCTCAAAACAAACTTGTTATAATTCCGAATGGAACATTATCGAATGGAAATATTACAAATTATTCAGCTGAAGGAATCCTAACCATATTCCATACGTTTGGAGTTGCATACGATGCAGACATAAAACAAACGAAAGAAGTATTAATGAATGCTATTACTTCACAAGATAAAGTATTAAAAGATCCTGCTCCTATGGTTAAAGTAAGTGAACTAGCTGATAGTTCTGTTAACTTTGCTGTAAGACCTTCTGTGAAAGCTGAAGATTATTGGGATGTATATTTTGAAACTGTTGAAAGAGTTAAAAACGGATTAGATGCTGCAGGAATTGAAATTCCTTACCCACATGCTGTTGAAATTCAAAAACAAGGATAAATCTAAAATATTTATATAAATAAAAAAGCCACTTTATAAGTGGCTTTTTTTATACTATTTAACGTCTTCGTAATTATCGTCCCAATCTTTTACATGAGGCTCGCCTAATTTTCCAACTGATTTTGCAACGATCATCGAAACAGTTGCGTCTCCTGTTACATTTACAACAGTTCTACACATATCTAAAGGTCTATCAACGGCAAATATAAGTGCTAAACCTATTGGTAATAATTCTGGTGGAAGTCCAACAGATTCTAATACAATTACCAACATAACCATTCCTGCTCCAGGAACTGC
>JAHRWC010000051.1 GCA_019090365.1 Flavobacteriaceae bacterium | reverse complement strand
TTCAGATTTAGCGCCAAACACTATTGTTTTGATACGATGATGTCTAATAACATAAGAACACATAATGCAAGGCTCATGAGTTGTGTAAAGAATAGATCCATTTATTGATTGATGACTTTTTAAAGCATCTCTAATGGCTTCTATCTCTGCATGATTTGTAATATCATTTGAAGATTTTCCATTCTCTATACCAATCCCGATGATTGTATCTTCTTTTACAAGTAAAGATCCAACAGGAGGGTTTCCATTTTTTAATGCTTTCACACCTAATTCAATGCATTTTTTCATGAAATATTCATGAGATTTCATATTTTCAATATTTTAAATTTTGTCGATTCGAGAAGGTTCCCCTTTTTATTAACCATGAAAAATTGAAACTCGAACCGACTCATATTAACTAACACTTAATTATTTAATATTGTTTTTTTGTAAAAATTTGAGAATGTAATTTGCAATTTCATCTCCTTTTTCCTCTAAGGCAAAATGACCTGTATCTAATAAATGAAATTCTAAATTTTTTAAATCCCTTTTATATGGATATGCACCATCAGCAGGAAAAATATGATCATTCTTTCCCCATACAATTAGAGTAGGAGGTTGATGATCTCTAAAATATTGTTGCCATTTTGGGTATAAAGGCACATTATTTCTGTAATCATAAAACATTGCCAATTGAATTTCATTATTTTCTGGGCGTGTTAAATGTTGTAAATCTATACTCCAGTTATCAGGACTTATCGTTGAAACATCTTGAACTCCATGAGTATATTGCCATTTTAATCCATCAGGTGAATGAAAACCTTCTAATGGCTTACCATTTTCAACTTTATAATCGTTCCAATATTTTTTAATAGGTACCCAGAAATCTTTTAAACCTTCATCATAAGCATTTCCATTCTGAATAATTAATGACTCGACTCTTTCTGGGTATTTTGAAGCAATTCTAAATCCTATTGGAGCACCATAATCCATTAGATAAATACTATACTTGTTTATATTCAATTCTTCTAATAACCCTTCTACTATGTTTGCCATATTGTCAAAAGTATAATCGAAATCTTTCATTAAAGGTTGATCACTTCTTCCAAATCCTGGATAATCAGGAGCGATTACATGATATCGAACAGACAAGTCTGTCATTAAATTTCGAAACATATGCGAAGAAGTTGGGTAACCATGTAATAAAAGTATAGTTGGCTTATTGATATCTCCTGCTTCACGGTAAAAAATATTCATGCCGTTGATTGATACATTTTTATATAATGTAGCTTTTTTATTATTTTCATTTGTTTCAGAAGCTTCAATTTTCATTAAAGTTTCATCGTAGTCATTGTTTTTCGGGTTTTCAAATGACATTGTTCCAAAGGCTAATATTGATAATAATGTTAAGCCTATAACTGATTTTAAATTGTGTGTTTTCATAATATTTGTTTTTATTGATTTGTGATTATTTTTTTTATTTATAAATAGACTTTTGACTATTTATGTCTTCTTTTACTATTCCAAATGGAAAGTCTTGTTTGATTTGTTTTCATATTATTGTTTTTGTTAATTAAATTTTCTTTCATTCTCTTCAATATTGATGTCGTTAGCGCTCATATCTCTTATTCTCATTAAGCCTTCTTCGTCAAATTCCCAATGTTCGTTTCCATGGGTGCGTTTCCATTGACCCGTATTTGTTTCTTGCCATTCATATTCAAAGCGAACCGATATTCTATTGTCTGTAAATGACCATAAATACTTTTTAAGTTTATAATGTTGTTCATTCTTCCATTTATCAGATAAAAAATGTGCTATATCTTTTCGTCCTGTAAAAAATTGGTCTCTATTTCTCCATTGTGAATCTTTAGAGTAGGCCATAGAAACTTTTTCTGGATTTTTACTATTCCAAGCATCTTCTGCTATTTGTACTTTTTGTTTTGCTGATTCCTTTGTAAAAGGAGGGACTATTTTTTTCATTTCAATTATTTTACATACAGACAAGTCTGTTTATTTTATATGTGATTTTATTATATTAAGCGTTATATTCTATTAATTTAATATTTTTTTACAGGCTTTTTTAGCGACATTGATTGGCCATTCATCTTTCTGAATTTGAGATAATATAATAGCTCCTTCTATTAAAACAACAACTTCATCTCCTAATTCTTTTGCTGTTTCTTCTGAATACTGATCTTCTTCAATTAATAAATTATGAATCCACTTTCTAACATCATTTTTATGAAGAATTGCCTGGTCTTTTATTTTAGTATGATCATTAGGCAAATCTGTAATTATGTTTTGCCATCCACAACCTCTGAAATTTACTTCATTTAGCCATTCAGATAAGTAATCAAAACATCCAATCACTTTACCTTTCGGTGTGTTTTGACTTGAAACACTTTCATTTAATTTACCCACCCACATGGCATGTCTTGCAATTAAATAAGCTACTGCAACATCTTCTTTTGACCTGAAATGTTGATACATACTTGCTTTTGCAACATTTGCTTCTGCTATAATTTGATTAATACCGGTTTGATTATATCCATTAAAATAGAACAATCTAGAGGCAGCTTCAATAATTCTTTCTTTTACTCCTAATTTTTTCATAGGACAAATATATAAGCATTTTTAATTAAACAGACAAGTCTGTATGTAATTAACATTTATTTAACACAAGTAGGGCTTTTGTATAATTCAACGAAACTGATAAATTGAGAAGATGTGGAGGATAAGAAATATAAAAAAGTAGTTAAAATAAAAAAGCCGAGACTTTCATCTCGGCTTTAGTACTGAAGACGGGACTTGAACCCGTACGAGCATTACTGCTCACTGGATTTTAAGTCCAGCGTGTCTACCAATTCCACCACTTCAGCCTCTAGGCTTCTTCTTAAATTAATTAAGATGAGCGAAAAACGAGATTCGAACTCGCGACCTCCACCTTGGCAAGGTGGCGCTCTACCAGCTGAGCTATTTTCGCGTTTGTATTAGAACATTGCTTCGATAGCAAAGCGGTGGCAAATTTAAAACTTTTAATGCAACTGCAAAGTATTTTTGAACAAAAAATTAAAGTATTTTTTAATTTTTTACTAAATGGTTAAAAGTTAAGAATATATGGGTTGCAATTCGACTATAATTCGTCGCTTAATATTTTGCTGATCTCATCATCTACATCTTCTTCAAGATCTGTATTGATAATTGGTCTCTTACTTATTCTATATGATATATAAACTAAAAAGAAAATTATAGGGGTAATAAAAGGTAATGAATATAAGAAGTCATATTCATCTATATACTGAAGTTGAAAATTAATTGTACCCGACAATTGAAATAAGAACATGGTAAAAGGAACCAAAATCGAATACTTCCACCAATTAGTGGCAGTGATAAACCAAATCCCTGTCAATAAGACAAAAGATATTTTAGTGAACAAGGCGTGTAAAAAAGATTGTACGCTACCAAAACCACCAGATGTAATAGTTCCAAAAATGGTATCCCATTCTTTAGAGTCTACAGGAGCAAATTTATAAATGTAAAAAAGAAAAGGCGTTGCCGTCAAAACTAAAGAAAGCAACACCCCATTTATAAAGCGCTTCTTTCTATCCATTTGGCGGAACTTCGTACTTGTCCTTGTCGATCTGTTGTTGGTCACTATTTAATGATTCAGGGGTGCAACTAGCTACAAAAGCTATAACTGCTAAAATAAACATAAGTTTTTTCATTTTAAATATTTTTATCGGTTAAAAAAACAAAGATAATTAAAAGTAGGAAAAATCCTACAAAATACGAAATTATTTTTTATGTCTGTATTAATAAATGTTGATTGAAGAAATTTTAACACACTAAAAGGCAGTATAGCGATGCAATTTGTATTTAATCGAAGATAATACCTTTTCAAGTAATTTTTAATCCAATTTAATTTT
>JAHRWC010000050.1 GCA_019090365.1 Flavobacteriaceae bacterium | reverse complement strand
GATAGAGTTATTATTTTTTTTGGAATAGAAGTTGTTTTAAAGACTTATATCTTTAAAATTTATTAAATGAATAGAATTATAATAATCATATTATTACTAAGTCAGGCTGTAGTAAGTCAATCGACAAAAAAATCATACGATACTGGTGAATGGTTAAACTTTAGAGTACATTATGGTTTTGTAACCGCAGGTTATGCTACATTAGAAGTAGATCAAGCTGTTATAAATGGAAAAGAAGTTTTTCATGTAAAAGGAGAAGGTAAAACAACTGGACTATCTAGATTTTTCTTTAAAGTTGAAGATATATATCAATCGTACATTGATAAGGAAAAAGATATTCCATATCGATTTATCAGAAAAATTGACGAAGGTGGGCATACAAAAGATATTCAAATTGATTTTGATCACGATACCAATCAAGCTTTAGTAAATAATAAAAAGCACAACGAAAAATCTTCAATTTCTTTTCCTAAAGATGTACAAGATATGGTGTCTGCTTTTTATTATCTAAGAAATAATTTAGATGTTGAAAACCTTAAGGATAATGATGAAATAGGAATGAATATGTTTTTTGATAAGGAAAACTATAAATTCAAATTAAAATTTTTAGGAAGAGAAGTTTTAAAAACAGAATTTGGGAAAGTTCCTTGTTTAATATTTCGCCCTTATGTTCAATCAGGAAGGGTTTTTAAAGAAAAAGAAAGTCTTACCGTTTGGGTAAGCGATGATGATAATAAAATTCCATTATTAATTAAAGCAGATTTAGCAGTGGGATCTTTAAAAGCATCTTTAACAGAATTTAAAGGGCTTAGTCATTCATTTAAAATTCATGTAGATTAAAAAATTATGTCAGTAAAACCAGAAAGGTTAGAATTATTAAATCAACTTGAAGACAAATTCAAAGCGATTGGGCAAGATTTAGACACTCATTTAGAAGGATTACTTTATAGTGAGCCAATTACTTATTGGGATTATATTCAAACAGATGCGTTGTTGAATCTTCAAATACAAAGAACGACTTTGCCAGATGAGATGGTATTTATTATGTACCATCAAGTAAATGAGTTGCTTTTTAAAATGATTCTTTGGGAGATAGAACAAGTTGCACATAATGAAAATATTTCAGCAAAATTCTTTTCTTCAAAATTAATGCGAATTAGCCGCTATTTTGATATGCTTACTTCTTCTTTTTCAATTATGCAAGAAGGAATGGAAGTTGAACAATACATGAAATTCAGAAATACATTAACTCCTGCAAGTGGTTTTCAAAGTGCACAATACAGAAAAATTGAATTTGCTTCAACCGATCTTATTAACTTAATTGACGCTAGATTTAGAGAGACGATTGATAGAAATACACCTTATGAGCATGCACTTGAGCATTTATATTGGCAAGCTGCTGGAAAAGATTATAAAACAGGTGAGAAAAGTTATTTATTGACAGCTTTTGAAGAAAAATACAAAAATGAATTTATTGCTTTTACACAAGAGTATAATACCATAAATTTGTATGCTAAATTTAAAGAATTACCTAAAGAAGTAAAAGAAGATGAAGAGTTGCGTAAAGCGATGAGGCATTATGATTATACTGTAAATATTACATGGGTAATTGCACATTACAATGCTGCTAGACATTATTTATCTGGTGGAAATACAAATAATGAAGTTGAAGAAGCAACCGGTGGTAGTGATTGGACAAAATATATGCATCCAAAATACCAACGTAGAATTTTCTTTCCTGAATTATGGACTGAACAAGAATTAAAGAACTGGGGACATAATGTTTAACTCCTCAAAAAAAATTAAGCAATACTTTTGAAAAAGATTTATTTATTACTCCCCATCCTACTAATTTGTTTTGCCTGCTCTTCCGATTTAAAAGAAGAAAACAATTCAGAAAATAATTTAATTGTCAAAAAGAAAAACATCGAATATGGTTTTAATTTAGATGATTTTCAAGTAATTAGAGACACCATACGTTCAGGCGATACATTTGGAGCAATATTAGATGAAAATCATGTGCCTCAAAGTAAAATATTTGAAGCGGTAACTAAAATTAAAGATAGCTTTGATGTTAGAAGAATTAAAATAGGTAAGCCTTATGTAATTCTTAACTCAAAAGATAGTCTTAATGCAGCACAAGTATTTATATATGAAAAGAATAAAGTTGATTATGCTGTGATTGATTTACGTGACAGCATATCTTCTTTTAATAAAAAAAAGCCAGTAACTTTTGTTGAAAAATCTGCTTCTGGTATCATAACTAGTTCACTTTCACAAACAATGGAAGATCAGCATTTAAGTCCGTATATGACAGACCGACTTGCTAATATATATGCTTGGACCATTGACTTTTTTAGACTTCAACCAGGAGATCGTTTTAAAGTGATTTATACCGAAAAATTTATAAACGATACAATTTCAGCAGGATTAGACGATATTAAAGTTGCATATTTTGAACATAGAGGAAAACCATTATTGGCTTTTAATTATGTAGATGATTCGATTCATAACTCATCCGATTTTTTTGATGAAAATGCAAATAACTTACGACGAGCATTTTTAAAAGCTCCAGTTAAATTTAGCCGAATTTCATCTCGATATAATTTAAAAAGACGAATTAAATATTATGGTTATAAAGTTAGAGCGCATAGAGGAACCGATTTTGCCGCTCCATACGGAACTCCAATTTTAGCAACTGCAGATGGAACAGTGACAAAATCTGAACGCAGAGGAGGGAATGGTAATTATGTAAAAATTCGTCATAATAGCACCTATGAAACTCAATATTTGCATATGAAAAAGAGAAATGCAAAAGTAGGTGATTATGTAAGCCAAGGAGATGTAATTGGCTGGATTGGAACCACTGGAAATTCTGGTGGACCACATGTTTGTTATCGATTTTGGAAAAATGGTGAACAAGTGGATCCTTTTAGTCAAGATTTGCCGTCATCTAAACCTTTAGCAGATTCATTAAGACCCTCTTTTTTCAAATTTATTTCCCCTCTTAAGGAACAATTAGATTGTATCTCTTTTTAATACGCTAATAATAAGGGTGTTGATAAAGTTGTGATAACATATTATTATTATGTTAAATAACATTTATTTGAAATGTATTTTTGTATATAATCAAACTAATCTTTTTATTTTTGCAATAACAAAAACAACAATTTATGATGAAAAAAATTACTTTTTATTTAATGGTTTCCTTTTTATGTATGAGCGCAATCTCATTTGCACAAGGAACCGTTACGGGGACAGTTTCTGATAGTGACCTTGGAGGTCCGTTAGCAGGAGCTAATATTATTGAACAAGGCACTACAAATGGTGCTATTGCTGATTTTGACGGAAATTTTACATTAAACGTTGAAGGTAACAGTGGATCTGTTGTAGTTTCTTACGTAGGTTACGAATCAACAACTATTTCTTTTACTATTTCTAATGGTACAGCAAATTTAGGTGCAGTTTCTTTAACTGCTGATGCTAATGCTTTATCAGAAGTTGTAGTAATCGGAACTGGTGTAATTGATTTAGCTGGTGGTAGAGATACTCCAGTTGCAGTATCAACTATTTCAAGAATGGAAATTCAAGAAAAAGTAGTTGGAAATGTTGAAATTACACAAGCTTTAAAGAACACTCCTTCTGCTTACGTTTCTGGACAATCTGGATTTGGTGATTCTCAATTATTTTTAAGAGGTTTTGACCAAAGAAATATTGGAGTCTTATTAAACGGACAACCAGTTAATGGTATGGAAGATGGACGTGTATATTGGTCTAACTGGGCTGGTATTGCAGATATCGCAAGTGCTATTCAAGTACAAAGAGGTTTAGGGGCTTCAAAATTAGCAATTTCTTCTGTAGGAGGAACTACTAATATTGTAATGAAAGCTGCTGATAAAAAAGAAGGTGGTTATGTACGTTTCTTAGGAGCTAACGATAGTTATGCAAAAGGAACTTTAGCATACAATACTGGAGTAAGTGATAAAGGATGGGCTTTTTCTGTATTAGTAGATTACTGGCAAGCACATAGAAAATGGGCTAGAGGTACTTACGGTCAAGGACAAAACTATTTCTTCGCTGTTGGATACAAGCCAAATGATAAGCATTCATTTAATTTCTTATTAACAGGAGCACCACAATTACACGGTAATAAATGGTCTCAATCTAAAGAAATTATTAAAGCTGATCCTAAGTATAACCAACATTGGGGTTACACTTCTGATGGTATTGAGTCTGAAAGACAAAACTATTACCATAAACCAGTAATGAACCTTAACTGGG
>JAHRWC010000008.1 GCA_019090365.1 Flavobacteriaceae bacterium | reverse complement strand
CTTGTTATATTAGCTTATGGCAACGAATAAATCTTGGTTTCAGCTCATCAAAGAGCTTATAGAAGCTATTTTAAAAGGCTCCCATCAACAAAAACACGGTAGAACCTGGAACCAACACGTAGTTCCTTATGAGGGAGATTGGGCGGTACGTCGAGAGGGCAATAAACGCATTACTTCCAAACACAGAAAACAAAGCACCGCCATTCGTAAGGCGAAAAGTATTGCAAAAAAACACAAGGCTGATGTCATTATTCACAGGACTGATGGGACTATTAGGGATCGAGTTAGTTTTGATTAATATTTTCTATTCTTTTTTACATTGAGATCCCCAGTCAAGCTGAGGATGACAAAAAAGTCTAGTCCTATTGAAAACATTTAGTTTTATGATTCTAATCGATTTGAGGAGAATAAAAAAAGTCTGAACTTTTAATTAAAAAGTTCAGACTTAATATTTGCAACGATATACTAATATCTATTGTGAGGATTAATCTACATTGTCATGTAAAAATGAATTATTTGAACGGAACTCAATATCATCATCATCGATGTTTATAGAAGTTCTAGAAATACTTGCATCACTGCTTTTCGTTTCATCTAGTTCTATTCCCATACGCTTATACGCTGGCTCTTTCTCTATTTCATCGATTTTTGAAGCACTCTTTCTGAATTTATAATTAAACTCTTTCATTCTACGCTTGCGCTCTTCTGTACGCTCACAAAGAATTTTAGAAATGGGTGCGTTTAAAGGATCTGCTTCTTCTGGTGCAACTTCTTTAACCTCAGGTGCATCAATTACTTTCTTCGTTAATACAATCTCCTCTTCTGAAACTTCTTCTTCTAAAGTAACCTCAGCTGGTTTTGCTGCTGTAAAATGATCTTCCATTTCTTGGTAATCATCTAAGCTATAACGCTTCACACCTTCGTCTGAAAATTCAGTAACCGGAACCACTTCTATTGGGTCTTTAACTTCAATTTCATTTATAGTAGAAACTACAATTTCTGGCTCTTCTTCCTCTAATTGAGTATACGTTATTTGAGGCTCTTCAGGTTCACTTAAAGGTAAATCGAACATTAACATTTGCTCTTCTTGAGGCTCTGTTCTATTCACTTCAGTAAAAGCTTCTTGTTCCTCTTCAACTTTAGTATCAACAATCACAAAATCATTTACGTCAATTTTATTGATTTCAATTTGTTTGAATTCAGCTAAATGATGAATGTCAATCTCAACACTATCAACATTGATATTTTTTATTAAATCGGTAGTTTCAATATACCCTTCAAAAGGCTGATGTTGTTTTATAACTTCAGTTTCATCTTCCTCTTCAAAAAGATTGTGCTTTATTACTTTTGGAGCTGCTTCCTTTACTTCATTTACTTCGGAAGTAATTTCCTTTTTTGTTTCTGAAAAAGATACTTTAGGATTGGACATTAAAATTTGTTCCGCTCTTTGTTCTTCTTCTAAGGTATGAATGATTTTCTTCGCTTCGGTATTTACAATATCATTCTGTTGTTCTACATTGAAACCCGTTGCTATTACAGTAATTGAAATAGCTTCTTCTAAAGATTCATCTTCACCAACACCCATGATAATATTAGCAACATTTCCAGCTTCTGTTTGGATGTAATCACTAATTTCTCCTATCTCATCTATCGTAATCTCTTCAGTTCCAGAAACAATAAGCAATAATACGTTTGCTGCTCCTTTTATTTTATTATCATTAAGTAATGGAGAATCTAATGCTTTTGAAATTGCTTCTTGTGCACGATTTGAACCACCAGCACTTGAACTTCCCATAATTGCCGTTCCACTATCCGCTAATACCGTTTTAGCATCACGTAAATCAATATTTTGTGTGTAGTGATGTGTAATTACTTCAGCTATCCCTTTTGCTGCAGTAGCTAATACCTCATCTGCTTTCGAAAATCCTGCTTTAAACCCTAAGTTACCATACACCTCGCGTAACTTATTGTTATTAATCACGATTAAAGAATCTACATTATCTCTTAAATTTTCAACCCCTATTCTAGCCTGATCGTTTCTCATTTTCCCTTCAAACTCAAAAGGAATGGTTACAATACCAACTGTAAGGATGTCCATTTCTTTAGCCATTTTAGCTATGATGGGAGCAGCTCCTGTTCCGGTACCTCCACCCATACCAGCAGTAATGAAAATCATTTTGGTATTAGTGGTCAACATGTTTTTAATTTCTTCTAGGCTTTCAACAGCAGATTGCTCCCCTACTTTAGGGTTTGCTCCTGCTCCTAAACCTTCTGTTAAAGAAACTCCTAATTGAATCTTTACGGGCACTGGACTATTTTCCAATGCTTGTGAATCTGTGTTACAAATAACAAAATCAACTCCATTGATTCCTTGACGGAACATATGATTGATTGCGTTACTTCCTCCACCCCCAACGCCAATTACCTTAATGACATTAGACTGGTTTTTAGGCAGATCGAAAGAAATGTTGTCAAATTCTGTGTTGCTGCTCATAATTTTATATTTGCGAGGTTCATTATATTTTTATATCCTTTTCTGAGAGTATTACTACTCTGCATTGTCTAAAAATTCTTTAAATTTTTCGGCCCATTTATCGAAAAATCGTTTTTTGTCTTTTGCTTCTTTTTCTTCAACCACTTCTTCTACATTTTCATCTTCTTGCGCATTATCTTCAACATCATCATGTGGTAACTGAGCCATTTCTGAAGCTCTCATTTGGTTTTCTAAACTATTTAAGACCAAACCAACTGCGGTTGCGTACATCGGACTTGTAGTTTCTGAATCACTATCCCCTGCTAAATGCTCGTTTGGATAACCTATTCGAGTATCCATACCGGTGATATACTCTACTAATTGCTTTAAATGCTTTAACTGAGAGCCCCCTCCTGTTAACACAATTCCACCAATTAATTTCTTTTTTTGCTCTTCGTGACCGTAATTTTTTATTTCTAAATACACTTGCTCAACAATTTCAACTACACGAGCATGAATAATTTTAGAAAGGTTTTTTAAAGTT
>JAHRWC010000049.1 GCA_019090365.1 Flavobacteriaceae bacterium | reverse complement strand
CTCCAACTATTAGTGCGCTATCAATTGATAGAATTGTTCATTTTTTAGATGAAAAGTTAGGTCCTTATCCTCACGATAAAATGATGATTACTAAAACGGCTTATAAAAAGAATCCCGTTTATGGTCTTAATCAGTTGCCAAGTTTCATTAGTCCTTTTCCAGATGGTTTTGAGTACAACATGGAACAATTAAAAACCATTAGTCGTACTTATATAGAAAATACACTAGCGGTTAATCCAAGGGAAGATCATTGGTTAATTGGAGCACTACAGATTTATATAATGATGGAATATGTAGATCGCTATTATCCAAAAATGAAAATTATTGGAAATTTAAGCGAATTATGGGTAATTAGATGGTCACATATTTCAAAGCTAGAATTTAATGATCAATACCCACTACTCTACTTAAATATGGCTCGTAGTAATTTACAACAGTCATTAACAACACCTAGAGATTCATTAGTGAAGTTCAATAAAAACATAGCTAGTGATTATTATGGAGGTGATGGTCTGCAATATCTTTCAGATTATTTAGGTAGAGAAACAGTTGAAAAAACAATTAAAGAATTTTATAAAGACCAACGACTAAAGCCTGTAAAAGCATCTGTTTTTCAAAAATATTTAGAAAATAATACCGAACTTCCTGTCAATTGGTTTTTTGAAAATTATTTAAATTCAAGAAGCACCATAGATTTTAAAATAAAGAAAGTTGTTAAACGTGAAGACTCTTTAGATGTTACCATTAAAAATAAGCGTAATCATCCTCTTCCTGTTTCTATATATGGATTAAATAATGATAATGTTGTGTTTAAAAAATGGACAGAACCAATCGATAGCTTAATCACTATTACTGTTCCTTCTGAAAATATTGAAAAACTTGCTCTTAATCATGAAACGATTATTCCTGAATTTAATCAACGTAATAACTACAAAAAGATTAATGGTTTATTAAACAGACCTATTCAATTTCGTTTATTTCAAGATGTAGAAGACCCAAAATACAATCAGTTATTTTTTATGCCAGTGTTTCAATACAACTTGTATGATGGAGTATCATTAGGTCTAAAACTATACAATAAAACATTATTAAGAAAATCAATACATTATAAATTAGAGCCTCAATACGGTTTTAATTCAAAAACTTTAGTAGGAAAAGGTTCCGTTTCTTACCGACAACAATACGAAGAAGGTAATTTAAATTCGTTTCGATTTGGTGTAGCAGGAAGTTATTTTTCCTATAATACCGATTTGTTTTATAAGCGTTTAAGTCCGTTTATGACCTTTTCTTTCAGAAATAAAGACTTAAGAGATAATGAGAAGCAATTCATTAATTTAAGAAGTGTAAATGTATTTAGAGATCAAGATGTTAATGATCTTGATCAGGAACCTAATTACAGTGTATTCAACCTTCAATATGTATATTCAAATCCTAATTTAATAAATTATTTTAGAGGTGTTTTTGATACTCAATTCTCTTCAGATTTCAGTAAAATTTCTACTACTTTAGAATACAGAAAATTATTTTTGAATAACCGTCAATTAAATATTCGCTTTTTCGCAGGAGCCTTTTTACATAATAGAACAAAACAGGATGGTGATTTCTTTAGCTTTGCTTTAGACCGACCAACCGATTATCTTTTTGATTATTCTTACTACGGAAGAAGTGAAGAATCTGGTTTATTTAGTCAACAAATTATTGTAGCTGAAGGTGGATTTAAATCTCAACTTGAACCTGCTTTCTCAAATAATTGGATGGCTACAGTAAATGCAAGTACTAATATTTGGAATTGGATTTATGCCTATGGAGATGCAGGTTTAGTGCATAATAAAAATGAAAAAACTAAAGCAGTATACGATTCAGGAATTAGACTAAGCTTAGTAGCTGATTATTTTGAACTATTCTTCCCTTTATATTCGAATTTGGGATGGGAACCAGGATTACCAAACTATGATCAAAGAATTAGATTTATTGTAACCTTAGACCCAAAAACATTATTAGGCCTATTTACTCGTGAATGGTATTAATTTTTTCTAAATGAATATATTAAATAATTTAAAAATTGTTTTATTGCTCTGTTTAACTTTAGGATTAGCTCCTTATTTCCCAGAACCTCATATCGTTGGAAAAGTAAAATGGATTATTGGAGGTGGTGAAGGAATGAAGTTAATGGATGTCTTTGATTTAGTACTTCATGGCTTTCCTTTTATTTTATTGATTCGCATTATATACATTAAAATAAACCAAATAGGTAGTAATAATTCAAAATAACTCCACTTTTACTGTCTATTCTGTAAAATTTTAGCGTTGTATGGCTTGCTGATTTTCCGTACTTTTGCATCAAGCAAAAAATCAATATCGAATGCAGTCAAACCCTGAAGCTAATAGCAAATTATCCTTTGAAGATTTCAAAAAAGAAGTTCTTAATGATTACAAAATAGCTGTAACCAGTCGTGAATGTAGTTTGTTGGGAAGACGTGAAGTATTGACTGGGAAAGCTAAGTTCGGAATTTTTGGAGATGGTAAAGAAGTTCCTCAATTAGCCTGGGCGAAAGAATTTAAAAATGGAGATTGGCGTAGTGGTTATTACCGCGATCAAACATTTATGATGGCGATTGGCGAATTGAACATTGAACAGTTTTTTGCTGGTTTATATGCGCATACAGATATTAATCATGATCCAATGAGTGCAGGTAGACAAATGGGCGGGCATTTTGCGACCCATAGTTTAAATGAAGATGGTTCTTGGAAAGATTTAACTCAACAAAAAAATAGTAGCCCAGATATTTCTCCTACAGCAGGACAAATGCCAAGGTTAATAGGATTAGCTCAAGCTTCAAAGATTTACAGAAATGTAAAAGAATTAAATGGATACACTTCTTTTTCTGAAAAAGGTAACGAAGTTGCTTGGGGAACAATTGGAAATGCAAGTACAAGTGAAGGCTTATTTTGGGAATCGATTAATGCAGCAGGTGTTATTCAAATACCAATGGTAATGAGCGTTTGGGATGATGAGTATGGAATCTCCGTTCATGCTAAATACCAAACTACAAAAGAAAATATTTCAGAAATATTAAAAGGATTCCAACGTACCGAAGATGAAAATGGATATGAAATTATTCGTGTTCACGGTTGGGATTATCCAAGCCTAATTGAAGCTTATCAAAAAGCATCAAAAATAGCAAGAGAAGAACATGTTCCTGTATTAATTCACGTTAATGAATTAACGCAACCTCAAGGGCATTCTACAAGTGGATCTCATGAGCGTTACAAAGATAAAAACCGCTTAGGTTGGGAAAGAGAATTTGATTGTAACGTAAAAATGCGTGAATGGGTTATTTCTAGTAATATCGCTACTGAAGATGAATTAAAAACCCTTGAGAAAACGATTAAGAAAGAAGTTCGTGAAGGTAAAAATGCTGCATGGAAAGCCTTTTTAGCTCCTCAAATTCAGGAGCAAAAAGAAGCATTAATGCTAATTAATAATGCTGCTGAAAAAAGTGCAAACAAAGCATTTATAAATAATATAACTTCAAAGTTAACTTCAGAAACAGAACCTTTACGTAGAGATATTGTAGGTACTGCTAGAAAAGCATTGCGTTATTTAATTGGAGAAGATTCAGTAGAAAAGAAACAATTGCAAGATTGGATCGAAAACTACTTCGAAATTATTGAACCTAAATACAGTGCTCACCTTTATTCAGAAGCGATTGAAAATGCAAAAACTGTAGCCGAAATTAAGCCAGTTTATAAAGATGATGCGGAAGAGGTTGATGGAAGAATCATACTCCGTGATAATTTTGATGATATTCTTACAAGACATCCTGAAGTGTATATTTTTGGTGAAGATAGTGGAGCCATTGGTGATGTAAATCAAGGACTAGAAGGATTACAAGATAAATTTGGTGAAGAGCGTGTTGCTGATGCCGGAATTAGAGAAGCAACTATTTTAGGACAAGGAATTGGAATGTCAATGAGAGGCCTACGCCCTATCGCTGAAATTCAATACTTAGATTATATTTTATACTGTTTACAAATCATGAGCGATGATTTAGCAACAGTTCGATACCGTACTAACGGAAAACAAAAAGCGCCATTGATTGTACGTACGCGTGGGCACCGTTTAGAAGGTATTTGGCATAGTGGTTCACAAATGGGTGGATTGATTCATTTATTGCGTGGAATGTATATTCTAGTGCCAAGAGACATGACCAAAGCTGTTGGTTTTTACAATACACTTTTAAAAACTGATGAACCAGCCTTAATCGTTGAGTGTCTAAATGGATATCGTTTAAAAGAAAAAATGCCTTCAAACCTTACTGAAATTTGCACTCCTATTGGAGTTGTTGAAACAGTAAAAGAAGGAACTGATATTACAATTGTTTCTTACGGAAGTACCTTACGTATTGTTCAAGAAGTTGCAAAAGAGCTTCAGCAAGTTAGTATTGATGTTGAAATTATTGATGCTCAATCATTATTACCATTCGATTTAAATCATGACATTGTAAAAAGTGTTGCTAAAACAAATCGTTTATTGGTGATTGATGAAGATGTTCCAGGTGGAGCTTCTGCTTATATTTTAAATGAAATTCTTGATGTTCAAAACGGATATCAACATTTAGATAGTAAACCACAGGCACTAACAGCAAAACAACATCGTCCTGCTTATGGAACCGATGGTGATTATTTCTCAAAACCTTCAGAAGAAGATATTTTCGAAAAGGTATATGAAATTATGCATGAAGCAGATCCATCTAATTATCCAAAGCTTAGATAAAAAATATTTTCTCAAATAAATTTAGATTTATTCAGAAATTATTCGATATTTGAACCATAACAAAGAAATAAAACAAGTCATGTTTAGATTTATCTTAAATAACAATAATAATAACGGGATGCCTTAACAAAAACTTGTCGAGATATATAAGCCTGTCAAGTTTTTAATTTGACAGGCTTTTTTTATGGAATAAATTGAAATTATAAAATAACCGAATAAAATAAATTATCATGTGTGGAATTGTATGTGCATTCGAATTAAAACAAAGCTCTGAAATATTACGCCCTCAAATTTTAATGATGGCAAAATCTATAAGACATCGCGGTCCAGACTGGAGCGGTATTTTCAGTAATCAAAAAGCAATAATGGCACATGAACGATTGGCTATTGTTGATCCAACCTCTGGAAAACAACCCTTGTTTTCAGAAGACAAAAGTCTAGTGTTAGCTGCTAATGGTGAGATTTATAACCACCTAGAATTACGTGAGCAATTGGAAGAAGATTATCAATTTCAAACTAAATCTGATTGTGAAGTAATCTTAGCACTTTACAAAGAAAAAGGAGCTTCTTTTCTAGATGAATTAAATGGAATCTTCGGATTTGCATTATACGATGTTGAAAATGATTCTTACTTAATTGCTCGTGATCATATGGGAATTATTCCACTTTATATTGGTTGGGATCAAGACGGAACCTTTTATGTCGCTTCGGAATTAAAAGCCTTAGAAGGTGTTTGTACTAAAATTGAATTATTCCCTCCCGGACATTATTTGGACAGTAAAGAAGGTAAACTAACACAATGGTATCAACGTGATTGGATGGAATATGATACTGTAAAAGAAAATGAAACTGATATTCATAAATTAAGATCCGCATTAGAAGAAGCTGTACACCGTCAATTAATGAGTGATGTGCCTTACGGCGTACTTTTATCTGGCGGTTTGGATTCTTCAATTACTTCTGCTATTGCAAAAAAATATGCTGAAAAACGTATTGAAAGTGATGATAAAGATGCAGCTTGGTGGCCACAACTCCACTCCTTTGCAACAGGGTTAGAAGGCTCTCCCGATTTAGAAGCGGCAAAAAAAGTTGCAGACCATTTAGGAACCGTGCATCATGAAATTAAATTCACTATTCAAGAAGGTATTGATGCGATTAGAGATGTAATTTATCATTTAGAGACTTATGACATCACAACGATACGTGCCTCCACTCCTATGTATCTAATGGCGAGAGCGATTAAAGCAATGGGGATTAAAATGGTACTTTCTGGTGAAGGAGCAGATGAAATATTTGGTGGATATCTGTACTTTCATAAAGCACCTTCTGCAAAAGATTTTCATGAAGAAACCGTTCGTAAATTAGACAAGCTACATATGTATG
The DNA here is from genome assembly GCA_019090365.1 of Flavobacteriaceae bacterium. Classification (GTDB taxonomy): domain Bacteria; phylum Bacteroidota; class Bacteroidia; order Flavobacteriales; family Flavobacteriaceae; genus Marifrigoribacter. The sequence goes on along the minus strand of JAHRWC010000049.1, from coordinate 6,180 downwards.
ATTGTTTAAGAGCAAACAAATCCTTAGCTGCATGGGGAATTGAAGGAAGAGTTCCATTTTTAGATAAAGAATTTATGGACGTTGCCATGAGTATCAACCCAGATGACAAAATGATCAACGGTGAACGCATGGAGAAATGGGTGCTTCGTAAAGCTTTTGAAGATGTATTACCCGAAAGTGTAGCTTGGAGACAAAAAGAACAATTTAGTGACGGTGTGGGTTATAGCTGGATTGATACGTTAAAAGAAATGGTTGAAAAGGAAGTTAGTGATGAACAATTAGCAAATGCTAAATACAAATTCCCTTTACAGACACCTACGAGTAAAGAAGAGTTTTACTATAGAACCATTTTTACTGAACATTTCCCAAGTGATACAGCAGCTTTATGTGTTCCGTCAGTGCCATCTGTTGCATGTAGCAGTCCTGTGGCTTTAGCATGGGATGTGAGCTTTAAAAACATGAACGATCCAAGTGGACGAGCTGTTGCGAATGTGCATGATGATTCTTATTAATTATTAAGATTAAAAAGCGATTAATAAATTAATCGCTTTTCTTTTTTACTGAATTAGATAATGCAGATGCAACAATTCCAGCTGGTACTGTTACAATTCCAAGTCCGATGATAAGTATAAAAAAGGTGAATATTTTACCTCCCATGGTTACTGGATACACATCGCCATAACCCACAGTAGTTAAGGTTGAAACTGCCCACCATAAACTATGAAAGACAGAAGCAAATTTTTCGGGTTGTGCTTCATTTTCAAAAATATAGATTCCAAAAGCTGCTAGGTACAAGAGAATTCCAGTTATAATAGCAAATAAAACAATTTCTTCTCTTGCTGAAAACGCTGCTTTTTTAAATCGATCGATAGCTGAATTATATCGAGCTAGTTTTAAAATTCTGAAAACTCGTAATATTCTAAAAATTCTAACGGAACGTAAATCGATTCCGAAGGAAAGGTAAAAAGGAAGTATCGCTAAAAGGTCAATAATTCCATAAAAACTAAAAACATAGCCTAGCTTTTTCTTTGCAAAAATGAAACGTAGAAGGTATTCAATAGTAAAAATTGTTACACAAAAAACTTCAAAATAATAAAGATATTCTTTGGTCTGTTCTGATAAATTAGGAAGGGTTTCAATTGAAAAAGCTAATAAAGAAAGAACGATTAATATTTGAATAACAATATCAAATCGTCTTCCGTTTTTAGACTCTATGTTTGTGATGGTTTCTCTAAGTGACATGATATTTTTTAAAATATCTGTTAAAACTACTTAAAAAAAACTCATACTACTAAATTAAAAAATTAATAATAGCTAAAATCAATTTCAAATATAACTAGTCCATCATCATTGGTTCTCTTTTTTTTAGTAGGAAAATCACTAGAATTATAAACATAGTCATAATCCCAAACAGAAGTATTTCCACCATTAACATCTACTCGACTTACTTTGGTGATATTATGATTGCCACTTCTCCTTACTATTGGATTTATTGCAGTTTCAAAACTAAACAGTTCATTATCAAATGAAAACCTAAAAAAACCAAAGACTATGGCATTATGATTACTAAACAATTCAAAAGGATTTTTCTTGTCATCATATTCAAAAATATAATTGTAGATTAACTCTATAGTACCGGTGTTTGGGTTTATTTCTGATTCATCAACAGAAATTAAATTAAAATCTATATCATATTCGTATTCATATATTTTGTCTGGAGTACTTGGTTCAGAAACTAGATTTGTTTCTTTTTTTATTAAGTATTTATAATCGGGAGACATAAAAGTATAGGTAAGACTTCCACTAAATTCATTTTCATGAAATGCTGTTAGAGTTACTATATTATCATTATATGCAACTTCAACATGTACTTGAGATACACCATCTGAACTTGCAATTACTGAATAATCATAAGAAACAAGTACATCATTATTATATGAATAGTTTGTAGGTAGTGTAAACCAATCATTTTCTTTAACCTCTTCTATTAATTGATTATTATTATCATAGCTAAAACTTCGATTTGAAGCTGAAATAGGCCTTCCATCTTCAGCAAACTCTGTAATAATTGTTTCTCCACCTGATTCAACATGTATCTCATTCAGAATTAAATCAGCTAATAAAGGAGTTGACTCATCATCTGAATTACATGAAAAAATGAACATACTCAACATAGAAACCAGAAGTACACCATACTTTTTAGAACTATATTTTTTGGTCATAACGTATTTTTTTTAAAAATAAATGCATCAATTATTATATCGTATCAAAGAATTTTACGGCAACCACTTTTTATCAAAGTTGGGTTTGCGTTTTTCTAAAAAGGCATCTCTACCCTCTTTTGCTTCATCAGTCATATAAGCCAGTCTTGTTGCTTCACCAGCGAATACTTGCTGTCCAACCATACCGTCATCTGTTAAATTCATAGCGAATTTTAGCATTTTTATTGATGTTGGTGATTTAGCCAATATTTCTTGCGCCCATTCAAACGCAGTATCTTCTAATTCGTCATGAGGGATTACAGCGTTCACCATACCCATTTCGTAAGCTTCTTGAGCATTGTAATTTCTTCCGAGGAAAAATATTTCACGGGCTTTCTTCTGCCCTACCATTTTTGCTAAATATGCAGAACCATAACCACCATCAAAACTAGTTACATCGGCATCGGTTTGTTTAAATATTGCATGTTCTTTACTAGCCAATGTCATATCACAAACTACATGTAAACTATGTCCTCCTCCTACTGCCCAACCTGGTACTACACAAATTACTGCTTTAGGCATAAAACGAATCATTCGTTGCAAATCCAATATGTTTAAACGATGATAGCCATCGTCTCCTACATAGCCTTGATGTCCACGAGCTTTTTGGTCACCTCCACTGCAAAAACTATATACACCGTCTCTAGAGGAAGGTCCTTCTGCAGAAAGTAAAACAACACCAATAGAAGTGTCTTCTTGTGCATCGTGAAATGCTTCTAATAATTCTGAAGTAGTTTTAGGGCGAAATGCATTTCGAACATCAGGACGATTAAAAGCCACTCTTGCAACTCCATCGCATTTTTTATATGTGATATCTGTAAATTCTTTGACTGTTTTCCAGTTAGGAGATTTCATATTAAATATTTTAACGTAAATATAGAAAAGACTTAAGAGAAAACACCTTATTTTTGAGGGATCATATTAAAAAAAATACCATGCGCCATTTCATTTTATTCTTTGGAATTATACTTTCAAGTTTTTCTATCACTGCTCAAGAAGCCTACAAATTTACAGATGTAATTGATTTAGAAGCAACACCAGTTATAAGTCAAGGAAGAACTGGAACATGCTGGAGTTTTTCTACTTCTTCATTTTTAGAATCTGAAATTATCCGATTAACAGGAAAAGAAATAGATCTTTCTGAAATGTATACCGTAAGAAACACCTACCCAAAAAAAGCTGAAAACTTTGTAATGCGTCAAGGAAAAGCGCAATTTAGTGAAGGTGGTTTAGCTCATGATGTGCTGAATTCAGTAAGAGATTACGGTTTGGTTCCAAATGAAGCTTTTAGTGGTTTATTTCAAAATGAATCTAAACATAATCATGCAGAAATGGTTGCTGTCATTAAATCAATGCTTGAAACCTATGTTGATAATCCAGGTAGAAAATTGAGTAAAAAATGGACAAAATCTGTGGATGCTATATTAGATATTTATTTAGGTGCTAAAGTAAATTCTTTTTCGTTTGAAGGAAAGCAATACACTCCTCAATCGTTTTTAGAAATGACAAAAATCAATCCAGATGAGTATGTAAATATCACTTCATTTACACATTCAGATTATTATTCAAATTTCATATTAAACATTCCTGATAACTGGAGTTATGGAAGTTTTTATAATCTTCCTTTAGATGAAATGATTTCAACAATTAATCATGCTTTAGAGAATGGATTTACGGTTGAATTAGATTGTGATGTTAGTGAACGCACTTTTTCTTCAAAAGATGGTGTTGCTGTAATTCCTTCAAATGCTGTAAATAATAAAAAAGCATTACAAGGTGTTTATCCTGAAAAGAAAATCACCCAAGATTTTCGTCAAGATGAGTTTGAAAATTTTACTACTACCGATGATCACTTAATGCATATCACAGGAATAGTGAAAGACCAAAATGGTACTACATATTACAAAGTGAAGAATAGCTGGGGAACTGATCCTGAAAGAACAACCCATAACGGTTATGTCTATTTTAGTGAAGCATACATGCGTTTAAAGACGATTAGTATTACACTACATAAAGACGGACTTACTAAAAAAACTGCTCAAAATTTAAAACTTTAATTATTGGAATTATTTTTGATATAACTTCCTAAAATTCTAATGAAAAAATATGTAGTTTTTATTCTCTTCTTGTTGCCAGTATTATCTTGGTCACAATATGATTTTGAAACTCGTTATTTCACTATAGATGAATCATCACTTCCTAAAGTAAATGTGCTTGAAACATTTACCGAAATAAACTCAAATTCATTTTTAACAAAGCTTCCTGACTTTAAAATGAATAATGATAATTACCAGAAAGAAGTCAATATGGGTGAGGTTTTATATGATTCTGAAAGGTATGTTAATTCAAACTATGAAGTGAAAGCAATCGAAGCTAAAGACTATGGTTTCAACACTTCTCAATATGAAGCAGATGCTTCTTCTGCAGTAAAGAATATTGTCTATAAACCCTCAAGTGGCGATCCTTGCCCACCATTCGGAATCTGTGCAAAATGTGCTCCATTTCGTGTAGGAAGAAGGTACTAAAATCCTTCTTTAAAATACTTTTTTTTATCAATTTCAGAATGATAATTGTCATACTTTTTTTAACGTTTCACTCGTAACTTTGATTAGAATTTCAAAAGAGTAATAATATTTAATTATTATTAAAATGGCAAAAGTAAAAGGAGCGATAGTTGTTGATACTGAAAAGTGCAAAGGCTGTGAAATTTGTATGCCAGTCTGCCAAGATAATGTAATCAGCATGTCGAAAGAAGTTAATCGTAAAGGGTATCATTTTGCATATATGAGTAATCCAGAAGCATGCAATGGTTGCACAAATTGTGGTATTGTTTGCCCAGATAGAGCGATAACTGTCTACAGAATGAAAGTTTAATCATCTTTAAACCTAAAAAAATGTCCGAGTTAAAATTAATGAAAGGCAATGAAGCACTGGCTGAAGGAGCAATTCGAGCAGGTGTTGATGCCTATTTTGGATATCCTATTACCCCACAATCTGAGGTAATAGAATATTTAATGAGAGAGCGTCCTGAAGAACGTACAGGAATGGTAGTACTTCAAGCTGAAAGTGAAGTAGCTGCTATTAATATGGTATATGGCGCAGCAGGAACAGGTAAACGCGCAATGACGTCATCATCGAGTCCTGGAATCTCTTTAAAACTTGAAGGTATATCTTATTTAGCAGGTGCAGAATTACCTGCAGTAATTGTTAATGTAGTTCGTGGTGGTCCTGGATTAGGTACCATTCAACCTTCTCAAGCAGATTATTTTCAATCAGTAAAAGGTGGTGGACATGGAGATTATAAATTATATGTGTTAGCTCCAGCTTCTGTACAAGAGATGTCTGATTTTGTAGAAGATGCTTTTGATATAGCATTTAAATATAGAGCTCCTGTTTTAATTCTTTCTGACGGACTTATAGGCCAGATGATGGAAAAAGTTGTATTGAAAGATCAAAAGGAACGTAGAACAGATCAAGAGGTGATTGAGCAAGAAGGAGATTGGGCTACTACAGGTAAAAAAGGAAGAGAACGAAATATAATTACTTCTCTCGATTTAAAATCTGAAAAAATGGAAGCCAGAGTACATCGTTTAGCAGCAAAATATAAACGAATGGAACAAGAAGACTTGCGTTATGAGAAAATAAATTGTGATGACGCAGAATACTTAATGGTGGCTTATGGATCTAGTGCAAGAATCGCACAAAAAGCAATGGAATTAGCAAGAAAAAAAGGAATTAAAGTTGGATTATTAAGACCAATTACACTGTTCCCTTTCCCTAAACATCAATTATTTGAACTTGCTGATCAAGTGAAAGGAATACTAAGTGTTGAACTAAGTGCAGGTCAAATGGTAGAAGATGTTCGTCTTTCAGTAGAGCATAAAATACCAGTCGAACACTTTGGAAGAACTGGAGGAAT
>JAHRWC010000048.1 GCA_019090365.1 Flavobacteriaceae bacterium | reverse complement strand
TTTTCCACCAACACAATTAAGACATACTCTTGAGACAAAATTAGTTTCTGGTTTATATTTTGCTGGACAAATAAATGGTACAACAGGATATGAAGAAGCGGCATCTCAAGGTTTAATGGCCGGAATGAATGCGCACTTAAAAGCGCAAGAAAAAGAAGAGTTTATTCTTAAAAGAAACGAGGCTTATATTGGAGTTTTAATCGATGATTTAATTACAAAAGGAACAGAAGAGCCTTATCGTATGTTTACTTCTAGAGCTGAATACAGAACTTTATTAAGGCAAGATAATGCAGATTTTAGATTAACTCCAATGGCTCATAAATTAGGTTTAGCTTCTGATGAACGAATGAAAACTATGGAAAAAAAGCGTGAAAAATCGAATGCTTTTATTCAGTTTTTTAAGGATACAAGTGTAAAACCTGAGGTTATAAACCCAATTTTGGAATCTAAAAAATCAGCTTTAGTAAAACAAAGTGATAAACTTTTTAAGTCTTTTTCTCGCCCAAATATCACTATGGATGATATGCGTAAAATAGATTATGTAGAAGCATTTATTAGTGATAATGAAATTGACGAAGAGGTATTGCAGCAAACAGAAATTCAAGTAAAATATGCTGGATATATTGAAAAGGAGAAGAACAATGCAGATAAGTTATCTCGATTAGAAGGAATACGTATTCCTGAAAATTTTGATTACTCAAAGCTAAAATCTTTATCATATGAAGCCTTAGAGAAATTAAAAAATATAAAGCCTGTTACTGTTTCACAAGCATCTAGAATAAGTGGTGTTTCTCCAAATGATATTTCTGTTTTGTTAGTATACATGGGGCGTTAAGAAATATGTTTCACGTGGAACATTTATAAAACTAATTAATTCTATTATCATTTTCTTATTTTGAAAAACGCGAATCAAGACATTTATATTACAGCTAAAGATTATTTAGTAAGTGGAGAATCGTTTGATTTATTATACGATTCAGACAGAAAAATGTTAATCACTTCTCCTCAACCTTCTTTAGATAATCTATCAAAATATTACGAGAGCGAGGAATACATTTCTCATACAGATAATAAAAAAGGATTAATAAATTATCTATATCAAAAAGTAAAATCAAACGCATTACAAAGTAAAACAGATCTAATTTTTAAATTAAATAAGAGAACAGGATCTTTGTTAGATATTGGAGCAGGAACAGGTGATTTTTTAAATATAGCTCAAGATAAAGGTTGGAAAATAAATGGAGTAGAACCTAACCAAAATGCAAGAGAACTTGCAGCTTCAAAAAATGTAGATCTTAAGGAAAACATTGAAGATTTTTCAGGCTCTAAATTTGATGTAATTACCCTTTGGCATGTATTAGAACATTTGCCAAATTTAGAAGAAGCGATTCTGCAAATTGAAAATTTATTAAGCCCTGAAGGAACATTAATAATTGCAGTTCCAAATTATAATTCATTTGACGCAAAACATTATAAATCTCATTGGGCAGCTTTTGATGTACCGAGGCATTTATGGCATTTTTCAAAAAGTTCGATGAAAGTAATTTTTTCAGATAAATTGAAACTAGAACAAATTAAACCAATGATATTTGATTCATTTTATGTAAGCCTACTTTCAGAAAAAAATAAAAATGGATCCTCATCATTTGTAAAAGCATTTTTAGTTGGATTGTGGTCAAATCTTTCAGCTTGGAGAAGCAAAGAGTATTCCTCACTCATATATTGCTTTAAAAACAGCAAATAAACCAATTTTAGCTGTTTTAAGGACTTTTCAACAGCGTTAATGTGTGTTTGTGCCACTATTTTCTTTTGCTTTATCTAAGAATAATTAAAAAGCTTTATTAAAATAAATAGTAATTATTTTAAAATAATTTTTAATAAATATTTCTTATACAAGTTCTTTTCTATGAATAAGACGTGTAAGTTGTATCGATAGATCTGTAAAAATTATTTTCGCATTTCCATTTCGTTCAATATGATATGATGCGTCTTCTAAAGCTGAAGAAATTTCGAAAATATTATTTTGATGTACAAACGGAGCAAATTTCTCAATTGAAAATTTTGGATCTTTACTTTCAAAATATAAAAGAGCATCAGCTTTGTAATTTTTTAATAAGGCTTGTCTAAAAATTTCTTGGCAATAGGATAGAAACTTTTTTTGTGTTTCTCTTCCTTCTTTTGCAATTCCTTCACTCCAAGTTAAGAGTTGGTTAATAGCACCTTTATTTCCTTTTGCTTTAAATGCAGTTCGAACCCATTGTATAAACCATTCTTCAAAAATAGAATCATCACCATCATTAGCTAAAATATGTAATGCTTTGTTTAAATCACCATTAGATTGATGACTTACTCTTTTGGCTATTGAGATGTCAACATTGTGATTATTAGATAGATACATCGATATATCATCTTCTGAAAGTAAAGGAAAATGTAATTTTTGACATCGAGATTGAATCGTAGTAAGTACTTGTTCCTCATTTTCAGTAAGCAATAATAACAACGTTTTGTCTGGTGGCTCCTCAACAAGTTTCAGGATTTTATTAGAACACTCTGTATTCATTTTTTCAGCCATCCAAATAATCATTACTTTATATTCACCTTCGTAAGCTTTTAATGATAATTTTTTTGATATTTCTTCAGCTTCATTTTTACTGATATTTCCTTGTTTGTTTTCAATTCCTAAGGATTGATACCAATCGTATAATGAACCATAAGGATGGTTTAAAACAAATTCTCTCCATTCATTAATAAAGTGAGATGAAACAGGATTTTTCTTTATCGTGTCATTAGTATTAACTGGATAAATAAAATGAAGGTCAGGGTGTGATAATTTTGAAACCTTTTGGGCACATAATTCATATTCCGCACTATTTTTTTCAAAACGATGACAAAGAATTTCTTTGGCATAACATAAAGCCATTGGTAATACACCTGAACCAGCTTTTCCTATAAAAAGTTGCGTATGAGGAATACGCTCATTTTCTATGGTTTTAATAAGATGTGCTTTGAGGTGCTTTTGACCTATTACTTCTGAAAAGTTCATGCACAAATTTACATATATTATCAATAAATACCTTGTAATAATTTGATTGGACTCTTAGGATTTAATTAAGACCGATTTAGATTATATTTGCAATTCAAAATGATAAAATAGTATACCTGTGAAAACCGTTAATGATTTTAACTTCGATAATAAAAAAGCACTAATCCGTGTAGATTTTAATGTTCCTTTAAATGAAAATTTTGAGGTGACAGATGCTACTAGAATTGAAGCAGCGAAGCCTACAATTATCAAAGTTCTCGAAGATGGAGGTTCTTGTATATTAATGTCTCATTTAGGTAGACCAAAAAATCGAGAAGAAGAGTTTTCATTACAACATATTGTAAGTAAAGCAAGTGAAGTTTTGGGTGTGCAAATAAAATTTGTGACTGATTCTATTGGATCAGAAGTAGACGAAGCGGTTGCTAATCTAAAATCTGGTGAAATATTATTACTTGAAAACCTACGCTATTATTCAGAAGAAAAAGGAGGAGATAAATCTTTTGCTGAAAGCTTGTCTAAATTAGGTGATATCTATGTAAATGATGCCTTTGGGACTGCACATAGAGCACATGCTTCTACAGCTGTAATTGCTGATTTTTTTCCTGAGAATAAATGCTTCGGAAAATTATTAGCTTCTGAAATAGTAAATGTAAACAAGGTGTTAACTGAAAGCGAAAAACCTGTTACTGCAATAATTGGAGGCGCAAAAGTTTCTTCAAAAATCACCATTATTGAAAATATTTTAGAAAAGATAGATCACCTTATTATTGGAGGAGGAATGGCTTTTACTTTTATAAAAGCACAAGGAGGCAACATAGGAAATTCTTTAGTTGAAGATGACAAACAAGAATTAGCTTTATCGATCCTAGAACAAGCTAAACAAAAAAATGTACAAGTACATTTACCTGTAGATGCTTTAATTGCTGATCAGTTTTCGAACGATGCCAATACAGAAGTGTGTAATATAAATGAAATTCCAGATGGCTGGATGGGTTTAGATACAGGATCTGCTACAAATAATAATTTTGCACAGGTTATATTAAATTCTAAAACTATTTTATGGAATGGTCCCGTTGGAGTTTTTGAAATGGAAACATTTGCCGCTGGAACAATTTCTCTTGGAAATGCAATAGCCAAAGCAACAAAAGAAGGAACCTTTTCATTAGTTGGAGGAGGAGATTCTGTAGCAGCTGTAAAGAAATTTAACTTGACAGATAAAGTAAGTTATGTATCAACTGGTGGTGGAGCCATGCTAGAAATGCTTGAAGGAAAAGCACTTCCGGGAATTTTGGCAATGGAAAATTAATTTTCTTCAAAAAATGTTAAAAGTTTTAACCTTGCCTTCATTTCTTTACCTTTACCAAAATTTATAAATAATAGTTGCGTTAGTCTTGTTATGAGGATATTATTAATATGCATATTAATTGTTTTATCAAACAATAAAGTTTTAGCACAAGAGGGAAATCTTTCAGATAAACCTACAGAAGAAAAACAAAGTCTTCCGAAGAAAACTATCCAATTAATTGATTCAATTACTGTAAAAGATGTTTCTGGTGATATCCCTAGAACGGTTGTAAAAACAACTTCTAAAGACACTACAATTTTTGATCTTCAAGATATTTCTCAAGCGAAAGTAGCAGATAGTTTATGGCTAAATGAATTATATAGCACCGACCGTTTTGAAGAAGTATACGGTAGTATTTCAAATATGAAATACGAAGTAGTTGATTATGAAGAATTACCCACCGAACTTTTAAAACAACGGTTAGAAGATTTAAATGCTAGAACACCTTTTAATGTTGAGTATAATCCTGCATTGGAAAGTGTAATAAAAGGATATTTAAAAAATAGAAGAAGAACTATGGGGAAATTGATGGCTTTGAGCGATTATTATTTTCCAATGTTTGAACAAGAATTAGACAAGCATAACCTTCCTTTAGAAATTAAATATTTAGCAA
>JAHRWC010000047.1 GCA_019090365.1 Flavobacteriaceae bacterium | reverse complement strand
TTAATATTCAGAGTTAATTAAGCCCAAATCTGCAACGATATTCAGATTAAGCTAAAGCCCGTTCTTTGTGAGGTTAGAACGGGCATTTTTTTTTAAATCCCTTTTGGAATGGCTTCAATTAATTTTTTAGTGTATTCTTTGGTTGGATTGGCATAAATTTCATCTGCATCTCCTAATTCTTCTATTTTACCATTTTTCATTACTAATAACTGATCGGCCATAAATTTTACTACAGCCAAATCATGTGAAATAAATATATAGGTAAAACCAAAATCATCTTTTAATTCATTTAAAAGATTTAAAACTTGCGCCTGTACCGAAATATCTAATGCTGAAACGGATTCATCACAAACCACTAATTTAGGTTCCATGATTACAGTTCGAGCAATTCCTACGCGTTGTCTTTGTCCACCAGATAATTCATGAGGATATCTAAAGTAAAAAGATTCATCTAAACCTACTCGTTCCAATAAAGTCATCACCTTTTTCTTACGATCTCTAATATTTTTACCAATATTATAAACTTTTAAAGGTTCCATTAAAGCTTCACCAATAAGTATTCTTGGGTTTAATGACGAATAAGGATCTTGAAAAATAAGTTGTATTTCTTTTCTTAAGCTTCTTAATTCTTTTGAAGCAAGCTGAGTAATTTCTTTTCCTTTATATTTTATACTTCCTGAGCTTGCTTTATCCAATTGTAAAATTGCTTTTCCAAGAGTCGATTTTCCACAACCTGATTCTCCTACTAAACCTAGGGTTTCTCCTTCAAAGACTTTAAAACTAACTTCATCAACTGCTTTTATGGTTCTCTTTTTATTAAACAATCCAGCGTTTGAAAAATAATTTTTCTTCACATTAAGCACTTCTAATAAAGGAGCTTTTGTATAAATCTTCTTATGTCTTTTAGCACGTTCAATAGGGGTAACTTCTTTAGCTTTAAAACTTTTATCGGCTAATGACTCTATCGTAGGAAGTTTTGATAAACGAACATCAAGTGTAGGTCTTGAAGCTAATAATGCTTTGGTATATTCTTCTTTGGGTCTAGTAGACTTCGGATTGAAAATTTGAAATGCTGAACCTTCTTCTACCATATCTCCTTTATACATGACAATTACTCTGTCAACTATTTCAGAAACTAAACTAAGATCGTGTGATATAAACAACAAGCTCATTTTTGTTTCTTTCTGAAGCTCTTTTAAGAGCAGTATAATTTCCTTCTGAACCGTTACATCCAAAGCGGTTGTTGGCTCATCTGCGATTAATAATTTAGGTTTACAAGCAATAGCCATCGCAATCATAATACGCTGCATTTGACCGCCACTTATTTGATGCGGATAACTATTAAAAATATCTTTAGGTCTGGGTAATTTTACTTTTTCAAAAAGTAAAAGAGTTTCTTTTTTTGCATCAGAAGAAGATAAATTTAAATGATGTTCTAAAATTTCAGTCACCTGATAACCACACTTTATGGATGGATTTAAAGCACTCATGGGCTCCTGAAAAATCATCGCTATATCCTTTCCACGAAGCTTTCGAAGTTTCTTAGCATCTTCATTCAATAAATCAATATCATTGAAAAGAATTTCTCCCTTTATATGACTTGATTTTTTAGGCAATAAACCCATAATAGCCATGGATGTAACCGATTTCCCTGAACCAGATTCACCTACAATTCCGACGACTTCATTTGTATTAATTGAGAATGAAATATCATGAATAACCTCAGTATTTTTTTTGGAAGAACCAAAAGCAACACACAGGTTTTTAACATCAAGTAGCACTTCTTTTTGCATACCTTAAAGATAGAAGTATTCTAATGGATTTTTGAGGTTTTTATATAATTGATATTTCTTTCTTTTAAATAATTCATAAAATAATCGAAACACACTTCATGTTTTCCTACCAACTCAGGAGGGAACACTCCTTTTTTTGTAAATTTCCCTTCTAAAAACACATTCACAGCTGCGGCTGCTGTATAGCCTGTAGTACGAGCCATGGATGAGGTTTGAGTTTCATTACAATATTCATCATGAACATTATACACTATTTCTTCAATATCACCATTTTTATTTTCACCTTTTAAAGTGATACGCATTACTGTTAACTCCTCTTCTGTTTCGCCTAATTTCCATTCTGAAAATAATATTTTACTCGTAAAATCTAAGGGAGAAACTTTGCTTCCGTTAATTTCTATCTCATCGGTATTAAAAAAACCACTTTCTTTTAAAACCCTAACATATTCAACATGCCCAGGATATCGCAAGGTTTTCTCTTTCATATTTGGAATATGAGGCATGGTAAAAATGATGGAACGTAACCCATCTGAATTAAATGATTCAAGGGTGCCAACTCCATCAAAATCGATATATTCACAATCAGTTAATGGTTCTCTTACAACTACTTCACTGTGCTCAACATATCGAGCAGGTCGTGTATATTCTTCAATTACATCGATGGGTGAAAAAGGTGCTTTATAACAAAATGGCCATTTTTTTACTTTAGGTAAACCACCAACCAAACACTCAAAATCTGTGAGTTTCATTTTTTCATTGTAGTATCCAAGAATAATATTGTCCATTCCTGGAGCAACACCACAATCTACAATAGCGGTTACATTTTTTTCTTTCGCTAAAGCATCAAGTTCTAATGAGTTTTCAGAAAAGAAAGAAATGTCGATCACATTCATTTCGGCTTCGATAATATTTGTTAAAGTTTCATACCCTAAGAATCCGGGTACTGCACAAACGACCAAATCATGTTGCTTTATAGTCGTTTGCAACACTTCTTTTTGGGTCACATCGAGGGTTTGTATGATTAGAGCATCACACTTTTTTTGAACCTTTTCAAGGACAGATTGATTTACATCGGTTAATGTTACTTTATGTTTTTTAGCTAGGTCGATGGCGATGGCACTACCTACCATACCTGCTCCTAATACAATGATTGAATGCATATTAAATTTATTAGAAAGTTAAATTTGAGAAAATAAAATGTAAGAGAGAGAAGCTATAAACCAGGAATAAATACCCAAGGCATTTCAGATATGTTTGTTTCTCTTTTTATTGACATAGGGTAAACTTACAAATTAAATACTAAGGATTTCATCATCTAGTAATATTTCTTCATTTCGCAATCGTAAGAGAATCTGTGCTACAGCAATGGTGTCTTTTTCACAATAGGTGATGATACGATCTATATCTTTTTCTTCATAATATACTCGATGCACATCGCTTCCATCAATATCGTCTTTAGGAGAAGGAATCCCTAACACATGTGTCATTAGTTTTAAGGAAGTATAAGTTTTATAATCGCCAAATTTCCATAATTCTAAAGTATCTAAATGAGGAACTTCCCAAGGTTTTTTTCCGAAGAGATTTAATTTAAAAGGAATGTCAATTTTATTAATTATCATCCTTCTGGCAATAAATGGGAAATCAAATTCTTTTCCATTATGTGCACAGAGCACATGTTTAGCTTTATTAAAATGGGTTTCTAATAAGGTTTTAAATTCGTTTAATAAATGAATTTCATCTCCATGAAATGAGGTAACTCTAAAATTTCGAACATCACCTTTAAATACAAAATAACCTACAGAGATGCAGATTATTTTTCCAAATTCTGCCCAAATTCCTGCTCGATCATAGAATTCTTCAGGAGTAAATTCATCTTTTCGTTGGTATTTTGTTTTTTGTTCCCATAACGATTGAGATATTTCGTCTAATTGCTCATGTTGTTCAAAAAGTGGGACCGTTTCAATATCTAGAAACAAGATAGATTCTAGGTTGATTCTTTTCAGCATAATTGAAATTATTTTTGGGGAGTAGCCTTAAATATACAATAAGTTTATTAAAATAAGGATTGTTGCTTTACTGGGTTTTCATGATCTAAAAGCCATTTTTTTCTATGCAATCCGCTTGCATATCCAGTTAATGAACCATCACTTCCAATTACTCGATGGCAAGGAATAATTATTGAAATAGGGTTTTTCCCATTGGCTGAAGCTGCTGCTCTAATCACTTTTGGATCACCTAATTTATTTGCCATTTCTTGGTATGACATCGTTTTGTTAAAAGGAATTTCAAGAAGTTGATTCCAAACTCTTTTCTGAAATTCAGTTCCTTTCGGATTTAATTTTAAGTCGAAATGAGTTCGATTTCCTTCAAAATAATCTTTAAGTTGATTGATACAGATTTGAATGTTTTCGGGATTATCTGTAGTTTCTTTTTCTTCAATATCTAAAAAATTTACAGAAGCAATCCCTTCTTCATTGCCTGTAATTTCTAAAGTTCCTAAGGGAGATGTAAAATATGCTGTGTCCATTTTAATTACCAACCTGAATAATTTGGAGGTTTAATATTATTGAGGTTTAAATATACAATTAATTGTCCACGGTGATGTGTTAAATGGTCTTGTAAAAGATTTAATATTTGAAGTTTACTTTTAGGTCCTGCAAAAAACTCCACAGTTGTTTTTAATTCTTCTGAGGGTGTATTTTTTATGATTTCTGAAACAGCATCAAATTTATTTTTTAGGAGTTCTATTAGTTCATTTTTTGATATTGAAATCGAATCTTTTGGTTTTTTATATACTTCAGTTGTAAAATACGAAGTGCTCAACCAATCCATATTTGCTTTAATATGAAGTAATTGTTTCTTAAAACTCATTTGCCTTTCAGTAGGTTTAAAATTGTATAAACTATCAGGCATTATTTCTGCAATTTCGAGCAGATAGTTTTTAGAATTTTCCCATTTTTCAAGAAAAGCATCTTTTGCTGTTGTTTGTTGAGCAACTATAAAGGATGGAATACTTAGCAATAAAATAAGCAATGTCTTTTTCATAATTAATTATTTTTTTTATTTTCATATTCCTTTACAATCCTAATGGTTTCAGTACTTGCAGCAGTAACCGATAAAGGTAGTACAAGGATAATTCCTAATACTGGAATAAGTAACATAAGCATAAAAAGAATTCCATTTCCAATCGCTACACCTTTGTGTTTATTTACAAACCGAACACTTTCAGAATAACTTAAATGTCTTTCAAGTGTATAATCCATATTTCCAAATCCGGCATAATAGGCTTGAACCAAGAAAAGAAGAAAAGAAGAGATAATTCCAATAACAGGAATAAAGCCAATCAATATTATTGGGATACTTAAAAGAAGTTCTAACAAAAGATTTCGAACATTTATTTTTACACCTCTTAACAATAAACCCATGTTAGAGGATTTACTTAATGGTGCTTGAACACCCATAAGGTGCGATTCAATTGTTGAGGAAACAACACTCATAAAAGGAGCACTGAGCGCTAATACAATATGCTTGTAAAGGATAAATCCAATCACTAAAACAACAATTGCTCCCATAAAATTACTAATCGAGCTAAAGGTTTCAGCTCCCCATTCCCAAATCCAAATTTTTGAAATTAAAGAACCAATATTATCTGACCATCCCCATGATAAAAAACCAATTGCAATAGCGGTTAAAACACTTATTAATGTTGGAATGCCAAAATATTTCCACAAGCTCAAAGAGTTTATGAGTTTTAAAGTGCCTCCATAGGCTTTAATACCTTGAAAAATATTCTTAATCATTTTAGTAAATTAGTACTGCAATTTACGAATTCAAAAAGTGACATTTCTCATTAATTGATTTGATTTTTTTTAAGACCTTTATAGATTACAAATTAAATATATGCTTACAACAGAAGATTTTCAGAAATCTAAAAATAAAAAAGAGTTTCTCGATATTTTAAAAGAGAAAATAGACGGAGAAAAGTTAGACAACATTCTTGCAGATGTTCAATACGAAAAAGAATTACTTGCGCTTCAGGCAGAGTTGGTAAATCTTCAAAAATGGGTAACCAAACACAACAAAAGAGTGTGTGTTATTTTTGAAGGTCGAGATGCTGCAGGTAAAGGTGGTTCTATTCGAAGAATGGTTGAACATTTAAATCCTCGTTCTACGAGAGTTGTAGCACTTTCAAAACCAACAGATGTTGAGAGAGGGCAATGGTATTTTAGGAGGTATATAAAAGAAATGCCAAATCCTGGTGAAATTGTTTTCTTCGATAGAAGTTGGTACAATAGAGCTGTAGTAGAACCTGTTATGGGATTTTGTAATACAGAGCAGTATAATAAATTTATGGTTCAGGTGCCAGAATTTGAACACATGCTTTATGAAGACGGAGTGCATTTAATTAAATTTTGGTTTTCAATCACAAAAGATGAGCAATTAGCACGATTTAATTCGCGCCTAGAAAACCCTTTAAAACGTTGGAAATTTAGTCCTGTAGATCAAGAAGGTCAAAAAAGATGGGATGAATATACCTATTATAAAAACCAAATGTTTGGTAATACACATACTACATTTAGTCCTTGGATTATCGTGAAAACGAATAATAAAAAAGAAGCCAGATTAGAAAGTCTTAGGTATTTACTATCTAGATTTAATTATGAAGGAAAAGGTTCGGCTACACCATTATTATTGCCAGATCCAAACATTGTACAACGTTACCATAGAACAGTAAAACATATTGATAGTTATGAAGAATAGTTTTTCAGAAAAAGACATGCTTCTTTTAAATAAGAAAAAGGCGATCAAACAATTTTTGACTCGTGAAAATACCAACCCAGCAAGGGTTTTAAGGTATTTAAAATATGAGAATAGATTAAAAGAACTTCAAGAAGAACTGATACAATTGCAAAATTGGGTTGCTGAAAATAAAGAAAAAGTGGTCGTTATTTATGAAGGCCGAGATGCAGCAGGAAAAGGTGGAGCTATTCGAAGAACAACAGAACATTTAAACCCTAGGGAGTTTAGAGTAGTCGCTCTTCCAAAACCTACAGATGAAGAAACAGGACAATGGTATTTTCAGCGTTATATTAACCAATTACCTAGAGAAGGTGAGATTGTTTTCTTTGACAGAAGTTGGTACAATAGAGCGATTGTAGAGCCTGTTAATGGTTTCTGTACTAAAGAGGAATATGATGTTTTTATGAATCAAGTAAATGACTTTGAGCGAATGATTACAGAATCAGGTACTCGTTTAATAAAATTGTACTTTTCTATTTCAAAAGAAGAACAAACAAAACGTTTTGAGGATATTAAATCAAGCCCAGTAAAAAAATGGAAATTTAGCGACGTTGATAAAAGAGCCTTAGAACTTTGGGATGATTATACCGTTTACAAAAAAGCAATGTTTGAAAAAACCAATACAACCGATTCGCCATGGATTATTGTAAAAGGAAATAGAAAAACTACTGCTAGAATAGATGCAATCGAGCATATTTTAGATAAAATACCTTATGTCGTTAAAGACATTGAGGTTATTAAACATATAGATTTAGAAGTAAATTAAATTTACTGTTAGCATATTTTTTGAGATTCTAAATATATATTATTTTCTTCCTTAAGAATTTACATATCTTTAATAAAATTTTCAATTTATTAAAGATATGTTTCATTTCTACCCTAAAAATATAAGACTTGTTTTACTTATTTTTTTAACTGCTTTTTCTACACAAAACTATTCACAAAATTATGACACTTCATTATATGATGCTATAGAGTATCGTCAACTAGGTCCTTTTCGAGGAGGTAGAAGTGCGGCCGTAACTGGAGTGCCCAACAAACCAAATTTATTTTATTTTGGTGCTACAGGTGGAGGAGTCTGGAAAACAGAAGATGGAGGACGTACTTGGGAAAACATTTCAGATGGTTTTTTTGGTGGCTCAATAGGTTCTATTCAAGTTAGCGCAGATGATCCCAACGTAATTTATGTTGGAGGGGGAGAAATTACTGTTCGAGGTAATGTTTCTTCTGGTTATGGAATATGGAAAACTGTAGATGCTGGGAAAACATGGAAACAAATGGGACTTGAAAAAGGAAGGCATATTCCAAGAATTGCAATTCATCCCAAAAATCACAATATTGTATATGCTGCTGTCTTAGGAAATATCTATAAATCTTCTCAAGAAAGAGGAATTTATAAAAGTACAGACGGAGGAAAAACTTGGAATAAAAAATTATTTGTAAATCAAGATGCAGGTGCTGTTGATTTAATAATGGATCCTACAAATCCAAGAATTCTATATGCTTCTACTTGGAATGTTAGAAGAACACCATATAGTCTAAGCAGTGGTGGAGAAGGTTCTGCACTTTGGAAAAGTACAGATAGTGGAGAGACTTGGAAAGAGCTATCTAAAAATGAAGGATTTCCGACTGACACACTTGGAATTATAGGAGTAACAGTATCACCTTTAAATGGAGATAAAGTTTGGGCTATTGTTGAAAATAAAGAAAAGGGTGGCGTTTATAAAAGTGAAGATGGTGGTGAAAACTGGAAGTTAATTAATAGTGAAAGAAAACTACGTCAAAGAGCTTGGTATTATACTCGTATTTATGCAGATTCTCAAGATGAGAATGTAGTTTATGTTTTAAATGTAAGGTATCATAAAAGTAGTGATGGAGGAAAAACATATAGTACACATAATGCTCCACATGGGGATCATCATGATCTTTGGATTGCTCCAGAAAATTCAAAAAGAATGATTATGGGTGATGATGGAGGAGCTCAAGTAAGTTACGATGGAGGTGAAACATGGAGTACGTATCATAATCAGCCAACTGCTCAATTTTATAGAGTGACTACAGATAATTCGTTTCCATATAGAATTTATGCTGCACAACAGGATAATTCAACGATTCGTATTTCACATAGAAATGAAGGTTGGAATATTAGTGAGGATGATTGGGAACCAACCGCTGGAGGAGAAAGTGCGCATATAGCAATAGATCCAAATAATAACGACATTGTGTATGGTGGAAGTTATGACGGTTTTTTAACACGTTATAACCATAAAAAAGGAACCGTACGTAGCATTAGTGTTTGGCCTGATAATCCGATGGGACATGGAGTTGAGGATATGAAATATCGTTTTCAATGGAATTTTCCTATTTTCTTTTCTAAACATAATACCAAGAAATTATACACTTTTTCAAACCATGTTCATGTTTCTACTAACGAAGGAGAAAGTTGGGAAGTTATCAGTCCAGACCTAACTAGAAATGATCCTGAAAAACAGAAATCTTCCGGAGGTCCAATTACACAAGACAATACCTCAGTAGAATATTATTGTACCATTTTTGCTGCAGCTGAATCGCCTGTTACAGAAGGAATTTTATGGACGGGAAGTGATGATGGATTAATTCATTTATCAAAGGATGGAGGGTCAAATTGGACAAATGTTACTCCTAAAGGAATGCCAGAATGGATGATGATTAATAGTATTGAACCTTCTGTTTTTGATGCTGGTACTTGTTATATAGCAGGAACAAAGTATAAGACGGGAGATTTTGCTCCATATTTGTATAAAACAACAGACTTTGGAAAAACCTGGAAAAAAATAACAAATGGTATTTCTGAAGAACATTTTACTAGAGTGTTAAGGGAAGATCCAAAAAAGAATGGAATTTTATACGCAGGAACAGAAACAGGATTGTATGTTTCATTTGATAGCGGAAATAATTGGCAACCTTTTCAACTTAATTTACCAATAGTTCCAATTACAGATTTAGCTGTAAAAGAAAATAACCTTGTGGTTGCAACACAAGGAAGAAGTTTATGGATTCTAGATGACTTAACAGCGATTCATCAACTTTCAGAAGCAAAGGGGAAAGATGTTTACCTTTTTCAACCAAAAGACACCTACCGAATGGGAGGTAATTCACAAAAAAAATCTTTAACAAGCGGTACTAATCACCCTTCTGGAGTGTTGACCTATTTTTACATTAAGAATACAAAAGATAAAGAAATTAAGTTGAGTTATTTAAACTCAAAAAATGATACTATTAAAAGTTTTAGCACAAAAAATAAAGAGGACAAATTTAAAGTTAAAGATGGGTCAAATTATTTTTCATGGAATATGAGAGGTGAAAGTGCTGAAAAATTAAAAGGGATGATATTATGGTGGGCGAGTATGAAAGCTCCTCAAGCTGTACCTGGAAATTATAAAGTTGTTTTAACTGTTGGTGAAGAAAGTTTTTCACAACCTATTTCAATATTAGCAGATCCAAATGCAGAAACAGATGTTGTGGGAATGCAAAGACAATTTGATTTTATTACTGAAATAAATGAAACAGTTGATAATGCACATAAGTCAATTAAAAAAATCAGAAAAATTAATAAGCAATTGAAGGCGTTTCAGGAACAATATAAAGACAACGATGAGGTGAAAACCTTAGTAGAAGAAGCAAAAAAATTATCTGAAGATTTTTCAGAAATAGAAAAGACTCTTTATCAAACAAAAAATAAAAGCGGGCAAGATCCTTTAAATTTCCCTATTCGATTAACCAATAAGTTAGGGCATTTAAACAGTTTAGTTGGGATGGATGATTTTCCTCCAACACAACAAGATATCGCAGTTAAAAATGAATTAACCACTAAGATTAATAAGCAATTACAAAGTTTCAATGCATTAGTGACTAAAGAAATATCAAAATTTAATCAGCAATTTAACTCACTAAATTTAAATTATTTGTTTATTGAAGAGGATAAAAAATAAATTGGAACTTTTGGTGTAATTATTGTTGATTCCAAAGCTTAAAAAAATATAAATGAGTTTTTACAAAGGGTCTTTACGGTTACGTATATTTTTATCAATGATCTTATTGGTTATAGGAGCATCGATACTTATCGCGGTAGTTACCATATTCCAATATAGAGAAGAAGCCGAAGATTACCACGGAAAACGACTTTTAAGGAAAGAAGCGACTATTCGTAAGAATATTGATTATATCATAAAAACAACAACCTATCCTGTAGAAACAGATAAGATTCCTTTAATTTTTAAAGACAAGATTTATGAGATTAAAGACATTCATAACCTTGAGATTTATTTGTATGACCTTGAAGGGAAATTATTAAAAACTTCGAAAGCTTCTTTTGTAAAAGACACCACTAAAAACAGTATTTCATCAAAAGCATTAAATGGTTTAAAACAATCTTCTTCAAAAAGTTTTGTCGAACAATTTGAAGAAAATAAGACTGGATTTAGATCTTCTTATACCTATATAACGGATCGACATTTTAAGCCTTTAGCTATATTAAATTTGCCCTATATTGAAGACGATGAGTTCATAAATAAAGAATTAAAAGAAAATCTAATCCGTTTAGGATATGCATATTTATTTATGTTATTAATAGCAATAATACTATCCTATTTCTTATCTAAATACATTACAAAATCACTGAATACAATAAGTGAAAAAATAACCGAAACACGACTTAATAAACGCAATCAAAAAATCATAATTGACGATACTTCCGAAGAAATAACAACACTAGTTAGTGCATATAACGGAATGATTGACGAATTAGAAAATAGTGCTGCACAATTAGCGAGCAATGAACGTGAAGCTGCTTGGAGAGAAATGGCAAAGCAAGTAGCTCATGAAATTAAAAATCCATTGACTCCAATGCGATTAACGGTTCAAAGTTTTCATCGAAAGTTTGAGCCAAATGATCCAGATATTCATAAGAAAATGACTGAATACAGCAATACGCTTATTCAACAAATTGATACAATGAGTTCAATTGCATCAGCATTTTCAACGTATGCCCAAATGCCAGCACAGCAAGATGAAACACTTAATGTTGTAAAGATTATAAAATTAGCGCTCGATATTTTCAATGAAGGTTATATTAATTTCTATTCTGAAGAAAAAGAAATCATTGCAAATTTTGATCGAACACAATTAATTCGAGTAATCACTAATTTAGTTAAAAACAGTATTCAAGCTATAAATGAAGAACAACCAGAAAATCCAAAAATTGAAGTTAGCGTTATTTCTGAAAATGAAAATGTTTCAATTACAGTGATGGATAATGGAATTGGAGTATCTCAAGAAAATGTAGATAAAGTTTTTGAGCCAAAATTTACAACTAAAACAAGTGGAATGGGACTTGGTTTAGCTATGGTTAAAAAAATTGTTGAAACCTATGGAGGTACTATTTCATTTAAAACATCTAATGAAGATGGCACAACTTTTAAAGTATCTTTTCCTAAGTAATTACATTGATTTTCTTAGCTTTGTACCATCCCCTTTTAATTTAAATATATCATGAATTTAGACAATATTCTTTTAGAAAATAAGAATGGTATTGCAACCATAACAATTAATCGCCCTTCAAAATTAAATGCATTAAATAAGCAAACGATTAAAGAATTACATCATGCTTTTAAAGATGCAGATAGTGATCCAAATGTGAAAGTAATTATCATTACAGGAAGTGGTGAAAAAGCTTTTGTAGCAGGAGCAGATATTAGTGAATTTGCAGATTTTTCAGTTTCTGAAGGAGAACAATTAGCTTCTGAAGGTCAAGCATTATTGTTCGATTTTGTAGCTAATCTTTCAACTCCAGTAATAGCAGCCGTTAATGGTTTTGCTTTAGGAGGTGGATTAGAATTAGCTTTAGCTGCTCACTTCCGATTAGCAAGTGATAATGCCAAAATGGGCTTACCAGAAGTTTCTTTAGGTGTTATTCCTGGATATGGAGGCACACAACGTTTACCTCAATTGGTAGGAAAAGGTCGTGCAATGGAATTAATTATGACCGCAGGAATGATTGATGCAAATACAGCACTTAATTATGGATTAGTTAATCATGTAACAACCCAGGAAGATCTTTTACCCTTAGCCGAAAAAATTGCATCTAAAATTATGCGAAATTCATCAGTAGCAATAGCTTCTGCAATTTCATCAATTAATGCAGGTTTTGAAGATGGTGAAAATGGATTTGATACAGAGGTAACAGAGTTTGGTAAGTGTTTTGGAACAGCCGATTTTAAAGAAGGCACACAAGCATTTTTACAAAAAAAGAAACCTAATTTCCCAGGAAATTAATACAATAAAACACAAAAAGAAACTCGAAAAATAATTTTCGAGTTTCTTTTTTTATAACACGTTAAAAATCACTTTTATGAAAAAAATTGTACTATTACTTTTATTATTCACAATCTCTTTTGCACATGCTCAAAAAATCAGTGTAAAAAAGAGCCAGTTATTTAAGGATAAAAAGAAACATACTGAATTAGTTTTTTCTGAAGAAGATGGACAAGGTGGTGTTATTACGTTACGTAAATATTATGCAGGTTTTATAAGAACTCCTAAAGGATACTATATAGAACATTTTGACAGTAATTTAAAATTGCTTTCTGAAACAGAAGTTGATATCGATAAAAGTTTTATTGATGGGTTATTAGTTAAAGATGGAAAAGTTCACCTGTTTGAAAAGAAAATGGGGAAAGAATCCTTTGCAGTGAATGTGTTAACTTCCGATTTAGGAAAACTGGATTTTACAAGTAGCGAATTATTTAGCCTAGATAAAGAAGATATAAAGAGATATTTTGGTGTTGGATTTGGGTTGCTTTTTTTCACTAATGGTGCTAATCAAATTGATGGAGACATGTTGGGGCAGCTTACTTTTTCGAAAAGTAAAAAATACTTGGCCTTTAACTTTGACATAAAAGACAAGAAAAATGAAACACACCGTATTTTTGTGTATGATGATAATTTCAATCAAGTATTTCAGAGAGAATTTAAAAGAGATATAAAAGATAAATATTTCGAATATGAAGATGTAAGTATCGATGATGAAGACGGTTCGGTTTACTTTTTAGGTAAAGTATTTGAAGGAGAATCTAGAAAAAGCAAGAAAAAAGGGAAAGCAAATTACCATTATGAATTGTTTAAATTAAATGATGAAGGACAAAAACAAGTAAGTTTCAATACGCAAGATCATTTTGTTTCTTCACTAACAAGTTTAAAAAGTGGTGATATTTTATCATGTGTAGGGTTTTATTCAGATAGAAATGATAACCGATATAAAGGAATTGTTCGTTACGATATTGATCCAAATACGTTAACAGTAACAAATAGCTCTTATCAACCTTTTACGGACCAGTTTATTTTAGATAAATACGGAAAGAAAAAAGAGAAAGAGTTAAGAAGTCTTCGCTATAGAGGTTTGTTTATGTTAGAAGGATCTGGAGATATCGTTTTTAATGCTGAAGAATTTTTTATTACATCACATTACAATATGAATACTGGAACAAATTATATCTATTACCATTATAATGATATCATTTCGGCTAGAATTAATGCAGATGGAAAACTTCTTTGGGCAAGAAATATCAATAAAAAACAAACAGCATCTAATCCATTGTTTAATTCTGAATCTTATACTTCAACGGTAGTAGGAGATAAAGTATATGTCTTTTTAAATGGATCTTCGAAAGTTAAAAAGATTAAAAATGACCGTATTCAATTTAAAGATGCAAGTGCTAAAAAATACAATTTATATGTTATTGAAATTGGGATGGATGGAAATTTCGAATATAGAATTGTACAAACAAATAAACAATTAGATGTTCCATTGTATGT
>JAHRWC010000046.1 GCA_019090365.1 Flavobacteriaceae bacterium | reverse complement strand
TTGTTTGATTGTTTAAAAAGAATCAATACAATCTTAATTGATTTAGATAGAGATATCTGGACCTACGTTTCGATGGATTATTTCAAACAAAAAATCAAGAAAGGTGAAATTGGATCGAGTGCCATGCCTCACAAAGTGAATCCGATAGATTTTGAAAACAGTGAAGGGAATTTAGGAATGGCAAATGCAATGTTTGAGCATTTATCTGCTAAACTTCCAATAAGTAGATTACAACGTGATTTAACTGATAGTACCGTTTTACGTAACATTGGAGTTCCTATTGGACATACCATTATAGGTTTCCAATCTACATTAAAAGGGTTGAATAAGTTATTATTAAACGAATCTAAATTCGCTGAAGATTTAGAAAACAATTGGGCGGTAGTTGCAGAAGCAATTCAAACTATTTTACGTCGTGAAGCTTATCCAAATGCCTATGAAGCATTAAAAGGATTAACGAGAACTAATGAAACGATCAACGCAACATCAATCGCTAATTTTATTGAAACCTTAGAAGTTTCCGAAGAAATTAAAGCTGAAATGCGCGTGATTACTCCAGCTAATTATACTGGGATATAATCTCTAATATATCATAATAAAAAAAGGCTTTCATTGATGAGATGAAAGCCTTTTTTATTTATAAAATTATTTATTTACATTTTAAACAATTCTCCTATTGAGCTTAATTTTGTAACATCTATATTACCATTATCAATTGAATTCATAAGCTTCAACATTTGATCAGGTCTCATATTGTCACCTAATAATCTAAATACTGCAAAACCTCTTTCTGCATCACTCGCTAAGACTATAATTTCGTCTATCGCATCTTCTTCGCCTAAATACTTTAAGGTTGCACCTTTATTATTTGAACCATATTTCATTAAGGTTTTGTATTTATCTTGCTTCATGATGTCATTAATTTCTTTCTTATTGGCATCATAATTAGCCGCATTGTCATCCTTTATTTGGAATGCTACTACGTTAATTTTCTTTACTGTTTCCAGTATATCTTTCTCTTCTTGAGATAAGCTATTTCCTTCCGCTTGTAATAAGCTTGTGGCTACATCTATTTTTAGAAAAGCATCATCATCTTGTTTTTCAACTAAATACTTTTGTAAAGATTTTTCGTTGCTACAGCTAAACAACATCAGTGCTGCTAAGCCAAGTCCTATAATATATCGTGTAACTACCATGGTTATGATTTATTCTTGTTTTCTAGGTTTTTCAACTCATCACTACCTGGCATATTAAGATCCTTAGTAAGTTTAGAGATTTTCTTAAGATCTATGTTACCTGTAATACTCATGATTACTGTACGATCTTTACCTTCAATATTTCCTGTAAGGTGCATTAACAACTCTTTTACATGGTTTTCATCACTTCCTTCTTTTGAATAGAATTTAATGTTTTTACCATCATCTTTCACTCTCATTAATTCTGAAAGACCTTTAGAGCTTGCTACATATTTTTTAACTGAAGCATCCATACGTGTTGCTACACTTGCATTTTCAGTTGTAAAAATCTTGATATTATCTAAATTGTTTACCAATTCAAGATATTCTTTTGCTTCAGGGTCGGTAGAGTTTAAGTCCATCTTACCTAAAAGCTTAAACATGTTCTTTGTAACGACCACTGAGGTCACGTCATTTTCGTCTTCGAATGCATCAAATGCATCTTGCGCACTCATTAAAAATGGAGTTACTAATAAGGCGATTAATAGGATTACTTTTTTCATTTCTTTAAATTTTAAATTTTTGATTAATGTGTTTTTATTTTAATACTTTATTCGTGGTTAGCGTTATTTCATTGATTGCAACAAGTGCATCAGTTCCTTTTGTAAAGTTTTCAGAAAGTAAAAACATAGGTTCTGTTCCTTTGTTTAAATTATCAGAAAACATCAACATAGTTTCTTTTGTTTTATTTAAAGCCATTAAGGCGTCTTGTTCATCTTGCGACATTCCTGAATTAGAGAACATAAATCCTGCCACTGTTAATACGATGGCTAAAGAAGCTGCTATACTGTACCACATTCCTCTTGATGACTTTGCTGTTTCAGGCAATACTAATTCTCGTTGAGAAACCTCTTGTTTTGCCATTGAAAGCCCTGCAAATAAATTTTTATACGGTGCTAAATGATCAGCAACTTCTTCGTTTGCAAAATAAGTACGTAGGATAGCTTCTTGTTCTAAGGTGGTATTTCCTTCAAAATAATCCTCTAATAAAGATTCTATGTTAGCTAATTCCATAATTGTATTGTTTTATTAATTGTTCTCTTATTGTTTTTCTTGCTCTTGATAAACCCACTCGTATTGCGGTTTCGTTTATTTCAAGCATTTCTGATATTTCAGCAAATTCAAATTGTTCGACATCTCTTAACTGCATAATCATTCTTTGTTTTTCAGGAAGGGTTTCCATAAGTTTTAACACCATTTCAACGCCTTCATTTCCTTCAACTGTTCGTTCTATATTATCGGTGTGATGAAAATTATTATGTACAATTTTTAAATTGGATGCTTGTTTTGATTTTAATCTATCTAAGCAATAATTTTTTGTCATCGTCATCGCAAAAGCTTCAGGATTTTTATACTTCTCCATGTTGTCTTTTCCTTTCCATAATTTCAAAAACACTTCTTGAACTGCATCTTCCGCTTCATCAGTGGATACCAATATCCTTCTGGCAAGCCTAAATAGCTTATCCTTTACTGGTAATATGATCTCTAAAAATTCTTTCTGCTGCATTTGGTTAGCGTTTCAATTTTTATGCTCTTCTCCTTTACGACGAGCTAGTTTTATTTTTGTTACATCTTATTTTTACAAAAGTTAAATTCTTTTTTGGTATCAGCAATAATGTGAGTAATTTAGGAGTTTACAAAACAAAACGAAATATACCCTTTCTTATGAAAAAGAAATCTCTCCTATTTATTTTATTAGTTTCTATCTTATTTAGTTCATGTTTCAAAGATAACGATGATGAAATACAAACAGCAACTACGCTAGATATCCAAAACTTTATTTCTGTCTCTTATACACATCTGAC